>JANNJE010000414.1:0-4061 GCA_031405735.1 Armatimonadota bacterium
ATTGAATGCTCGGTTTGCCGCGTTTCCAGGAATTCCAAATCCGCCAGCCGGATTTACTTGCCAAGCGTTTGAACCTAGTGGAGAACCAGCATAAGTTGAAGCAATAATGCCTGATTGTCCGAAACCAGCACCGCCGCCAAAATTGAATACAGGAATAACTCCGATCCAATAGGTACCAGCACCACCCAATACGATGTTAATTGGAATTGTAACCCGCGCACGTGGCTGTGTCGCACTCGGTGTATAGCCGGTGAGGTCAGTTGTGACGCTACCTGCGGCAACGGTCTGACTGCCCATGTTTCCTACAAGACTAGCTGTAGCTGCAGCGATGCTCGAATAGATTTCAATTCGATATGCAGTGATATTCGAGTGAAGCGGTGTTGTTCCACCGTAGCAACCAATACCAGCCTGCACTTGATTGAGCTGCAGAGTGCTACCAGATACAGTGAAGTCATCAATGATCGCAACGTCAAACGCGTTATTAGCCAATTCAAAGTCTTGGGATGCGTTGATGCCGCCTGTATTAGTAAAAGTAAAATTGGGGCCGAGTTGGTCCATAACAAGGACAGCCTGCGATGCCGCTGCCATTGCCACCGCACCAGCGGCTGCAAAAAATCTAGATTTCATAACTTATCTCCTCTAACCCTGCAGAATCCAAATTCACTTAGGGTTATTGAATAGGATACACGAACCTTGCAAGAATTCTATCCCGATTATTGAAAAACTAGTGCATTTGCTAGCTGAACAAATGAGCAGTCCCTTCCGATGGCTAACTAATCCTTCGCTCGTGCTCTGGCCGAAACCGCTTGCGAGATCCAAACAAAACATGGAGCCAGGACAAGCGCCGGTAGGTAGTTGGCCGTCGGAATCTTCTTGATTTCTAAAAGTCCAAGCCCAATTGCAAGCAATATCGGCCCGCCGACAGCACTGGCCTCTGCGATAAAGGACTCGTTCTCGGCAAATCGTTTGAGCCGAGAGCCAAGCAATGTCAGTGTGCCTTGCAGTACTAGAATTACTCCAGCAGACACCAGAACGCCTGGCCCTAGCGACATCGTTAAAAACATGGCGGCAAATCCGTCTAACGTGGACTTGATTGCAATGAGCTCAACCTTGCCCTCGATCGCCTCTTGAAGACATCCCATCAAGGTCATCGGGCCAACGCAAAAAAGAATCGAAGCGGTAACAACACCCTCTGTGAATGTGGCAGATCCTTGCCCGCCAAACGCCTGCCTCGCCCATTCGCCAAACGCATCAATTCCGCCCTGCAAATGCAAGAGCGTGCCAATGATTCCACCGAGCAAGAGCGCCGCGGCGACAATCAAGATGTTTTTCGAGCCGAGAAAGAGCTTTATCCCCATTCCAATGGTGATAAGTCCAAGGCCGGAGAGTACGATGGCGCGGAGTTCGAGAGGTAAGAATCGCCCGATAGCAAGCCCCAACAATGATCCAACGATCACCGTTGAAGTGTTTAGGAGGGTGCCGCGGAGGTGGGTCATGTCGGTGGTTGGTTGGGAGTTGTTGGTTATTGGTTATTGGTTGTTGGCTGGCAGCTCTGAACTCCGCATTTTTCTGTGTTTGGGATGTCAGAATCTCTGTCCAATCCGTACTGAGCAATTATCTCATGCACCGAATCGGAAACGACGGTCAAACACGCATTCAGCTTCATGCTAAGAGATTCTGCATTTTGCTTGCAAGCATGCGCTTCTTTTGCAAGTTGTGGGTATTCATTGCCGCAGATGACTAATAGGGTTCTAACCTCATACAGCGATCCCCGAGCAATTCTCAAGAACTGGCATTGAGAAGCACTTCGACCCCGCCCCCATCCTTCAGCAATGTTCGTAGGAACAGAAACTGATGCTCGATTCAATTGGGTGATTAGGCCCCAGCGTTCGTCGGCGGGCAATTTTTTGGTCACGGAATAAACTTTCGTGACCAATTCGATGCCTGATTTCCAAATTTCAAGGTCCTCATAACTCTTAACTGTTCCCATCTCACAATTCTCCAGTCAAAAAATCCCTTGATTTTGTAGTAATCAAGCTCCGCACCAACGACCAACTTCTAACAACCAATAACCAATAACAAAACCCCAACAACTAACTACTAAACCCCTGAACACATTCCGCCGCCCAACGTACTTGCTCATCGGTCAAGTGTTGATGTATAGGCAGAGAAAGGCATTCGTTCGAAACTCGCTCCGTAATAGGTAGCGACCCAACACCATTCGCCAAGTGCTTGTACGGCGAATGGAAGTGCAACGGAACCGGATAGTAAATCATCGAATCAATTTCCTTCGACTTCAAATAAATTTGCAGTTCGTCCCGCTTATCAGCTCGAATCGTGAACTGATGCCACGTATGGTTATTGCCAGGAAGCGTAATAGGCAGATGAATTCCTGGGATGCCTTCCAACACTTCAAAGTAAATTTTTGCAAGTTCGGTTCGCCGGTCATTCCATTTTTCGAGCGCTTGCAATTTGGTATGAAGGACCGCAGCTTGGATTTCCGCCAGACGGCTTGTATAGCCCAAGTGGTCGTAATAATATCGCTCTCGCCCCATGCCGTGGATACGCATGGACTTGCACATTTCAGCCACGTTGTCGTCGTTGGTAACGATCATCCCTCCATCGCCTGCTGCGCCAAGATTTTTGGTTACATAAAAGCTAAACCCTGCCCCTGCTCCAAAAACTCCAGCGTAATCGCCTTCGTGATGGCTGTAAACGCCTTGGGCTGCATCTTCAATCAGGATTAAGTTGTAGCGCTTGCAAATTTCCTGAATCTTGCGAATCTCGCAAAGCTGGCCGAAAAGATGAATCGGCATGATCGCCTTGGTTTTTGCGGTGATCGCAGCTTCAACCTTACTCGCGTCTATCATAAACGTGTCTTCATCAATGTCTACAAAAACCGATTGGGCACCGGTTTGCTGGATGACTTCCACACTAGCAACGAAGGTGAAAGCAGATGTAATCACCTCGTCGCCGGCACCAATGCCGTTTGCATCGAGCAGAATCCGAAGGGCATCCGTCCCCGAATTCACCGCGATCCCATGCTTGCATCCGTGCGTCTGCGAGAGTTCTGCCTCGAACTGGTTGTGGTACTTGCCCATCACGTAGGCACCTGTCGAAAGCACTTCGTGGACGGCACTGTCCATCGTTTCTTTCAGTTGGTCGTATTGCGCTCGAATGTCGTAAAAAGGAACTCTCAAATTTCATCAGCCTCGTTGCAGATTGGGCGGAATTCCGCCAAAGAGAGTTTATCGCATTGAGTAATTTAGTGGCTTGGGCGTCCCACCTAAGTGTGCAATAACTGTCCCAGTCATTTTGGACTTCCTTGGCGGGACGACCAAGCCACGGTGCCACTCTACATCTTGGTTCCGTGAATTCTTTTCAAAACCCTCTTCGCACCTGTAGCAACATCAAATCTTGAAAGTGTCAGCGACGTTTTGTCTCCATACAAAACAGCAACCGAATTTGAATCCGGAGAGATCGCCGCCATCAAACCTGTCGCCTCGTTGGAAGGGTGAATTGAAACAAGCTTTTTGGCTTGATTTCCAGCGATATCTATCCAATACAAGTCCTGAAATACCAAGACTCTGTGCTGTGCCAGCGCCTCAGGTACCGCAAAAATCAGCATATTTTGAAAGTCATGCGAGAATTTCACGTATCTTAGTTCCGTTGGCCCGGTGCGAGGCTTTGGATTGATTCCCGGCACATGATCTGGAAACGGCAGTTTTCTTACTGATCTGAGTCGCAAATCGTATTCCCAGAGAGTTAGGAGAATGTATTGGGAATTTTTGGTACTTCGAGCAAACAGGACTCGATCCTTATTTGCGTCAACGGCAAAGCCTAGTACATCTCCGGTAGTCGTCAATGGCTTAGACTCGCCGAATTCGGCAAGCACCAAATTGCTCGAGTTCATAAGAACGACTCCGTCAGTTCTTGGAACCGGAGTGATATTCATAGAGACATCTCTGCTTGCTTCGAAAGCGACTTCTTGATAGGCAGATTTCTTTTCGAGGTCGTACCAGACTAATTTGCCTAGATTGCCCTCATCTGAAAGGAGCGTT
>JANNJE010000415.1:0-3120 GCA_031405735.1 Armatimonadota bacterium
CAACGAAATTGCTCGAATCGCAAGAGTCGGTCGTTAAAGCTCTTTTCCAAAAGGACTTTTTGACGATCAATTCTGAAGATACCGGCGAAAAAAAGAAGACCGAGCGACAAACAAAGGCAGCACAAAAGGCACATGAAAAGGCCGATGCTGAATCGAAAAAAGTTTGGGAACGCGCCAGGAAGACGTTCTTCTACACTTGGACGGGTGAATCTAGTGGCATCGTCCGTGTTGAAGAAATCTTTGAGGCTCGAAGGCAGCCACGTGGCAAGGCGATCATTTGTCCAGTCACTGGTGTCGTTCGCGACCTGCAAGAAACGCAATTTGGACGTTGGGTCGTGGTCGAAGCGACTGTCAAGGTTGAGAAGCCAATCAAGGATGCTTACATCGCTGATCATCAAAACTGGAATGTGGACGAGGTAGCATTGCCGCATCTTGAGAAGTTGATCGGTCAGAAAATGGTCACGGCGACACTGGCGATTTTGCGAAAGTACAACATCGAAGAAGTCGTTGTTTACTATCCAAACTTGGTGCCCCCATTTGGAAAACTCCCAGTTAAGCGAGGAAGCAAAGTCATTAAAGGTGACCCGTTGACTGAAGGTCCGCGCGATCCACATGAAGTTCTTGAATTGGCCGGTGCCAATGCGGTTTACGATTACTTCATCGAAAACTTGCAATGCGTTTACAAGAGCCAAGGTGTAGACATCAATGACAAGCACATTGAAGTTATCATTCGGCAAATGTTGCGAAAGCGCCAAGTGAAGGAACCGGGCGACACGCCGTTCCTACCCGGACAGATTGTAGACAGGTTCAATTTCCTACGACAAAACGATTCTGTTCGAAAACTCATCACTGAGGGCCAAAAGATCAAGTACATGGACCCGGTCAGCGAAGAGCCCGTTGAAAGAGATCCGAAGGAAGCAACAGCGAACTGGATTCTTCTAGGTATCACCGAAGCTTCTTTGGCAACGGAGTCGTTCCTTTCGGCTGCGTCGTTCCAAAAGACAACTCGAGTTCTTACAGAAGCTGCAGTTCGTGGAAAGAAGGACGGCCTTCTCGGGCTGAAAGAGAACGTAATTATCGGACGCCTAATTCCAGCAGGAACAGGTGTCGAGCGATATCGTAACGTCACCATTGATGTTGAAAGAGGTCCCGCGTGGGCACAACAGTCGCTGACGGCACTAGTTGAGGCTGAAGATCACGACTTCGATCCGACTGAGGCAGCTTTGGCATTTCCTTCTCTGGCTGAACTAGCGGCGATGGAAGATCCTCAGTTAAGCGAAGAGTAGGGAAACCCTGTTGGTTACCGGTAGTCAAATGTTATGCTTCGAGCATTGGCTCGAAGCAGATACTGGGCACAACCGGTAACCAATTTTTGGTAATTTTCAACCCTCTTCTCAAAACTTCATCCGAAAGCCAATTACCTTTGCCAGCTTTACGCCTCGCCGTTGCTGGGTTTTGGCAATTCCGTCGTTTTTTCACCTTTCTAGCGATAAGATACTAACCTTGGCCACGGCTTTAGTGGCCGCCTTTTAGGAGAAGGGGAAACAATATGAAAAAATCTTTACTTATCCTTGCTCTTGGCGTCGTTGGCGCTTCGGCAAACGCAACCGTTTTTGTATTTAGTGGCGGGCCGGTGACGATCACTAGCGGCGTTGCGACCATGAATAACTTCAATGTGGTTGGCCTCGATGGAGCGATCGTTGATGTGAATCTGCGAATGATTGGCATTTCGCACACCTGGCCCGACGATATCGGTGCTGTGCTTGCCAACAATGCCGGCGCAAATACAATTCTGTTCGATGGCCCTGGCGGAAGTACCGACATTGTCGGCTTGTCTTGGCAATTCGATGATAGCGGAGCGACTCCATTGCCAAACGCAGATCCGTTGGTAAGTGGAATCTTTAAGCCTGGCCAGAATGAATGGAACGATCCATTCACGAACATCACTGGTCCTTACGGAACAACGATGGCTGGATTGAATGGCGGCAGCAACGGTACTTGGGTTCTTCACGTTGAAGACTTTGTTACCGGAGACAATGGCACTATTCAGGAAACTAGCCTCATCATTACGACTGCAGTGCCTGAGCCTGCAACAATGACGGCTCTCGCTCTTGGCGCAGTGGCCTTCATTCGACGCCGACGCAAATAAGCGAAAGCAAATACTGGAATCTCTTAATTGCCTCTGAGTTTTCAGGGGCAATTGTTCTTTTGTTAGTTAGCAGGTAGTCGGCAGGTGGACGGCATGCGGTTGACAGGTTGCTGACTTATGAATTCTTTTTGCTGCCTACCGCTTTCAAATGGTGTGGAACCAAACTAAGAACAACTTACTGTCGCCCGCATTTTGTCAGCAACTTGCAGCCCACCTGCCAACAACCTGTTGGGCACTTGTAGACAACCTGATTGAGGTACAATGACGTTTCCCCCGAGGTGGCTTTTACCCCGTACGGTAATTGGAAATTCGGTTGGATAGTGAAATAAAATGAAAGTACGAATACGCCTTCGGGCATTTGATCATCGCATTATTGACGCTTCTGCTGAGAAGATCGTCGAAACAGCCAAACGCACCGGAGCCCGTGTTGCAGGTCCAGTTCCCCTTCCCACAGACATCAAGCGCTTCTGCGTTATTCGTGGTCCGCACATTGATAAGGAATCAATGGAGCATTTCGAGCTACGAACTCACAACCGGCTTATTGATATCCTCGAACCCACAAACAAGACGATTGACGCGCTCATGCGGCTCGATCTCCCAAGTGGCGTTGATATCGAGATTAAGAGCTAGGAAATTGGTTGGGTTTATAAGACGTATAGGTCATATAAGGCCTATAAGACCTATTCGTCCTATCTGAACCAACGCAACCCAAAAAACAAGCAAGCGAACCCCCCACCCAATTGGGTATGATTTCCCTTCGCGCACAAGGGAACGCAATGTTTCGGTGCGCAAAAAAACTACAAAGCTTTCATGAAGCTCCGGCTGGCACTCCCGATCCGAGATTAGGGCTCTGCAAATACTGACGGCCAAAAGAGCGTAACGGAAGCAAGAATTTTTGGAGGCAAGATGCTACCGGGATTACTCGGACGAAAAATTGGTATGACCCACCTCTTCACAGAGGAGGGCGCGAT
>JANNJE010000416.1:0-4605 GCA_031405735.1 Armatimonadota bacterium
GCCGAAGCGGAAGGCATTTGGTTCGAAGATGACATTCGGGAAGTGGAAGCAAGGCCTGTCTATTCGATCGAATATGATTTGAAGATTCCCATATCTGTCGCCATCGGAAAAGCACTAATCCAAGTCGGGCGAAAGGACGAAGCCTATCGAATTGCAATTGACTATGTCACTAGGAATCTTGGCAACGATGCGGCTTACGAGTTTCTAGTCAGTAGTGAACCCAAGGACATCATCGCCGAATTGGACGCACTAGCCAGCTTCAACGCCTATGAGGAGAGGCCGCTTATCTGGAAGGCAAAAGTACTGCTTGGGAGGGGTCAGATTGACGAGGCGGAGGCGGTTATCAAGGCGGCAATTGCCATTGATCCATCTGATGGCGAACAAGAACATGGAAAGCGAATGTATGCCTATACGGTTTATGCCAACATTCTTGAAAAGAAGGGTGACGCGACGCAAGCAGGAGTCCTTCGAGAGACAGTTAGAGCAATTCGTTTGGCAGAGAAAGCAGATGAATATTTAGAGGTCGGCCTAATCAAACGGGCGATCAAAATGTATGACGAAGCCCTCACGATTTTTGGAGACGCTTATTGCATACAATCTCGTCTGGCTGTCAATCTGGCTCAAGCGGGCAGAATGCCTGAAGCTGTCGCGCACTATCGAAAGGCCTACGAGCTTATGGCGGATAGCTTTGGATACGTCGAGACTCATTGCTTTGGATGCGAGGACGCATTCGTTGGCGAAACTCAACAGAAGATTGCCGAAGAGGTGTTCACGAAGATTGCCGAAGAACGACCGACCAAACCGCAGATTCACTATCTACTGGGGTATTTACGCGAGGCTCAAAACCGTATGCAAGAAGCGATCATGCACTACAAGCGTGCGGTTGAACTTGATAGCAAGTATCTAAATGCTTGGAAGCGGCTAGGGGAAGTTGGTAAGCAAAATCTACCCATCGAAGAGCTTGAAAGCATCAATACTAAGGTTGCCCAGCTTGAGCCTCGTGTCGGTGCAAGAAAGTCTTCTCTAGATTGGCAGATGAGGGAGAAGCAGACTTTTGCGGAAGCCTATCACCTTGCAGAAAGCAGTTTAGCACCGAGTAAAGCACCTTTGTTCAAACTTAAAGCAAAACCTGCTCCTGAAGATGATTACTACAGCAATTCCTTCCGGAGGAGCTCCTTTCTTGACGAACCTAGGACTCCGGGTGATGGATTGATGCAGACCGCGGTCTTCATGCGACTAGCTAGTCTTTTGGAAAGGAGGTAAGCACCGACAAGCTGCAGGTCCCACCTGCCCTACGGGTCGAAGTGCCGATTTCTTCGTACACTTTCCAAGGCATCTCAGGATCCCGACTCCCGAGATGAGATTCTGCGCATTGCGGTCGAGAAAGATAGCAAGACCATGCTTCCACGGACACCAAAGGGCGGACTTGTGACACACCCACAATGGGTTCATGATGATGCTTGTAATGGTAAACCTTACACCCCCCAAGGAGATAAATGAAATGACAATAACGAAAGAGACTCAAACTTGCATCGAAGCATGTGCTTCCTGCGTCGAAACATGTCATGTTTGCGCTAAGGAATGCGACGAGATGGGTGGCATGGAAGAATGCTCACGGCTCTGCCAGCGATGCATAGAGGCATGCGAACAGAATTCTGCTCACTTAGCTAAACTGGACTTTTCCAACGTTGCCAGTTGCATCGTGGCTTGCGAGAACTGCGCGACCGAATGCGAAATGAAGGCGGAGGGTATGGAAATGTGCAAACTCTGTGCCGAAGACTGCCGTACATGTGCAGAAGCATGTCGCTTGACCGAGCCGACCAAAGTCTGACCTCAAATTGAAATTGCCGCTGGCCTGTGCGGCAGATTCAGTTATCGGTATCAGGAATCAGATGTTCAAACTTTCAATCTGCTGATTGAAAACTACAAAGGCTTAACAGTCCCTCCGGTCACTCTCAATTGTGGCCACGCTCTTTAGAATCTACTCGGACTGATCCGATCACGGTGAAACTATTACTATATTGAGAACCCAACTGTCCCCCAGAAAACCAATACAGAGAGTCGCTGTCCTCGGCAATTTCTTACCGAGACAATGCGGCATTGCAACTTTCACTACCGACTTGACGCATGCGCTAAACGGACTAGGTCTGGAAACACAGGTTGACGTGATTGCAATGAGTGACCGCGATGACTATGATTACCCAGAATGCGTTCGTCGCCAAGTAATTGAAAATGAATACGATGGTTACAGATCGGCTGCCGATTTCCTAAACAAAGGATATTACGACGTCCTTTCGGTTCAACATGAATATGGAATTTTTGGTGGTGACTCAGGCGCCTATCTCTTGAATTTGCTTCGCGAAGTCAATATGCCGATCGTGACGACGCTTCACACCGTTCTCCAAAGGCCGTCGCCTGAACAGCGAGCTGTGACTAGAGAGTTGTTGCAACTTTCCTCGCGAATCGTTGTAATGAGCGACTTGGCCGTCAAGATTCTCACTTCCGAATATGGCCATCAATGGAACAGCATTGACCATATTCCACATGGGATTCCTGATTTTTCGAAAACAGATTCTTTAACTGCAAAGGCTAGACTTGGAATTGAAGGGCTGATGGTGCTCACTTTTGGCCTTTTGTCACCGGACAAGGGCATCCAATACGCAATTGAAGCAATGCCAAAAGTCTTAGAGCGTTGGCCCAACACTACGTACGTCGTTTTGGGCGCCACACATCCAAATGTTCGTTCACACGCTGGCGAGGCATATCGGGAAAGTCTAATGGCTTTGGCCGAAAAACTCGGAGTTAGTAAGAACGTCAGCTTTGTAGACAGTTTTGTTAGTAAAGAGGACTTGGTAGAATATCTCTCTGCCTCAGACATTTATATCACCCCATACCTGAACCCTCAACAAATCACTTCTGGAACATTAGCCTATGCTCTAGGAGCAGGAAAGGCAGTGATTTCGACCCCATATCTTTATGCTGAAGAGCTACTTGCAGAAGGAAGGGGCATGCTGGTCCCATTTCGAGACAGCGATTCAATAGCGGACAGCATTGTTAAACTGCAAGATGAAGAACCGTTCAGGAAAGAAATGGGAAGAAATGCGGCGCAGTTCTGCCAACCCATGCGCTGGTCAGAAGTCGGTAAACGTTATCACTATGCTTTGAAGCAAGCAATAAGCGATAGCTCTGCACGACTGCCCAGGGTGATCAAGTCTCAACACATTGATCTAAATGGAATTACACTGCCAAACCTCACGACTGCTCATCTAGTCAACCTATGCGACGATACAGGGTTGCTTCAACATGCTATCCATACGGTGCCAAATCGAACGCATGGCTATTGCGTTGACGATAACGCTCGTGCCCTGCTTTTCACAACTTATCTTGAAGGCGATGATGCGCTACCTTCGCATATTTCTAAGCTACAAGCCTGCTTTCTATCCTTCGTTCACGACAGTTTCAACCAAGAAAATGGCCGATTCCGAAACTTTATGACTTACAATCGTCAATGGCTTGAAGATCAAGGTTCAGAAGATTCGCACGCGCGAACACTATGGTCGCTTGCATCTGTCGCAAGACGTTCCAGTTCTATTGGGCACAGGTCTTTTGCAAATGAACTTTTTCAGCGCGGAATTACTGCAATTGACGGGATGACCAGCCCAAGGGCGTGGGCATACGCGGTTCTCGCCTCCAATGAGTACCTCCGAAAATACCCCGCAGATGTGAAGACTCAGTCTCTTTACGAAAAAATGGCTAACATGCTACTTCGGGAATATCAGATTTGTCGTAGAGATGAATGGCGTTGGTTTGAGGAGGTTGCTAGCTATGCAAACGCTAGGCTTTGCCAAGCACTCATCCTCGCTGGTCAAAATCTTGAAAACGCAGAAATGCTGGAAGCGGGTGAAGAATCATTGACATGGTTAATGGAGCATCAATCGGACTCCGGAGGATATTTCTCACCTATTGGCTCAAACGGATTCTCAATTCGAGGGCAAGATCGTGCCACGCACGATCAGCAGCCCCTTGAGGCATGGGTTTCTGTTTCGGCGTGCATTAGTGCAGCCAAAGCCACAGGAAACTGCAAATGGATTGCTGAGGCTGAGCGTGCTTTCGCCTGGTTCGTTGGGAGCAACAGTCTTCACCAGAGTCTGTATGACCCAACTACTGGCGGCTGCAGAGATGGATTACACAAGGACCGAATGAACGAAAATCAAGGTGCAGAATCCACACTTTCATTTCTATGCTCCTTGGTCGAACTTAAGTCTGCACTGGCACCACTATCAGCAACGAAGAATTCTGTGAGGTTGACATGATCCAAAATGAGGAAGACCTTCTCTTTAAAAGACACCCTTCAAATCCAATCTTGAGCGCGCGGGACTGGCCTTACCCAGTACATACAGTTTTCAACCCCGGCGCCACAATTCTCAAGGACGGTTCGACACTTCTCTTGTGCAGGGTCGAAGACAGGCGCGGCCTTTCGCACCTTTGTGCCGCACGTTCTCAGAATGGCATCAATGGATGGGTCATTGATACAAAACCCACGTTTAACGCCGATCCAAAGAATCGTCCAGAAGAACTTTGGGGTGTTGAAGACCCGAGGATCAC
>JANNJE010000417.1:0-4549 GCA_031405735.1 Armatimonadota bacterium
ACCGCGCCTTTTCTTGGAATTGATTCAATCTCTACGCTCAATACTGTCACTTGGAATTGCAATGAATCGCGGTCAAGCCCGCGCACTCCCAAATCGATCACTGAGATTTTCTTCGTGCAGCTGGCTTTCGTTCAGTTTGATGCAGAAACTTTGCCAACTCCAAATCAAGTCGACGTGCAACCGAAAGCGCAACGCTCGGAGGAGGATTGTCACGCAATACATTTTCTGCCATTTTCATCGCGTCCGCCAATGCTTCGGGCATGGCTCTGTCGCGAACCTCTTTTGGGGTGTCCATAGCCAGTTTCAGCCTGCGACGAATTTCTCGGTCTGCGTCTGCCACCAACACCTCCATCGAAATCGAGCTTGCCCTCGATCTTCGCAAAAGGCTTGCAATCGCATCAGCGAAATCCTTTCCTCCAAGTTGAGTTGCTCGAAAAGGATTTGGGTACCCAAAGCGAACTCCCAAACTGCAAATGAGTGCTACGAATATGATGTTCAGCTGCCACCAAGCACCATTGGCCCAGCCACCAATTGTTTCTACAAGAGAAGGCTCTTGCGCAGCGCCATGAGAGGCTTCGTAGAATACAAAACTGCCAGACTGGCCCGAAACAAGGCTCGCTAACTCAAGAAAAAACTCTGCATTTTGATCTTTGTCAATATAGCGGTTCATCGCACCGAGTCCAAAATTGAGAGTCAATGCCTTACCCTTCCCTACAAGGTCAATCCAAGCAAAAGGTTCATCGCCCTTCGTCCAAACAATATAGTCTTTGTTGGCATATTCAAGCCCAGTCGAGTCCGTCCAAGTGTTCTCGGAACTCGTTGCGGAAACTTTGATTTGTCGCCCAGCTTCCTGTTTCGATTGAATCAGAACATTCGATTTCTGAGCATCTGCACTAGCTCTAATGAAATCTCTTGGGACAGCAATAATGAGAGCATTTCCGCCGCTATCCAAGTGCTTTTTCAACGAGATATGAACCCGGTCTTCTTTGCCCCAGTCGTCGTTTGAGACTTCAGGAATCTCGTTGGAAAAGAAGAATGCAATGAGTGTTTCGTCCGAATTAGCTGGACGCAACGTAGTTCGAGCTGTTCTTGTTTTAAACCCATTTGCTACCAGTAGCTCTCGATAAGCGCGAACACCGCTTGCCGCATAAGAGTCAGAATCGGGGTTGGATTGGCTCTCACGTGAACCGAAGAGGATGAGCGCAGTTGAAATGCAAAGCAAGGCGAACAGAACCCAAATCCACCTTGGAACTTGAACTTTCATCAGGCCGCCTCCCGGTTTGCGAGCGCATCGGTGACACGGCCGTACCACTGACGAAACAATTCGACATCTTCGATTCCTTTGATACGAAATCCGTACCATACGGAGTCAAAAGCTCGGGTCGGATCAGTAAAGTCCAGCCCAGAAGGCAATTTTGGACTCGTTTCAATCCTTCGAAGGTGCTCCCAATTAGTTTCAGACCGGATGAATCGAGCGACTCCTGCCTCGTCAAATCGGAGCAGAGACGCCAGATAAAGACAGCGGACGGCTTCTCGGTAACGGCCTTCGGCGGTCAACTTCGCCGCCATTTCGAGCCATTCATCGCGGCTTCTTTCCGGCTCGTCGTCATCGAGAATTGCAGTAGCGGTTCGAGAAAGCCTTCGTTGCCAGCTGAAATGCCTGGCTACAAAGTAGATAAAAAGCCCAAGCAGGCCGGCCAAGATCGCGAAAACCAAGACTTTCAGTATTGGGCCAATCGCTGCAAAAAACGCACCGAGTGTGCTCATATCCGGCGTATTGGGAGTTTGCTGCTGATCGCCAAAAAGCGATTTTATCAGGTTACTCAGTAACTCTCCCAGTCGGGTCATTGAGCGGCTAAACCAGTTACTGGATTCTTGCTGGCCAGGGTCCCTGTAAAGTGGGTTCGATTTGATTTTTTTTGCTTGTTCAGCCGGTTTTTCCCCCGAAGATGGCTTCGATTGGCGATGTACGAGAGCACGAACTTCGATCATTTCTAAGACTTGCGTCGGCGCCCATTGGTACCCGCTGTCCCATGCACCAATCAGTTGGCTTAAGGCATCTTGAACGTCATCGTCCGCTTCGCCATTCTCAAACAATTCGCGCAGAATAACTCGCTTTGCCTGAGGCGTTTTCGACGATGCCAACCGTCGCTGCACCTTGGCGTAATCCACTTCAGCCAAAGCGAAAGTGACAAAAATCAGTACGAGGCTAAAGCTCGAAACGGATTTCTTTACGATTGCGAACCATGGACCGTGCCAAAGTTTCAATGTCGTATCCCTCCAAGCGTGTTCGGCGTTCAAAATACAAGATCGTGATGCATGTGCTCCAGATCGGAACGATCACCCATAAAAAGACGTAAAGCGGCGAAATAGCGAATAGCTTCAGCAGTGCCTCGCCCAAAATCGGAATCGGGCTCGCGACTTTCAGGCCGCTTTCAATATCTAGTATTGACAGCGTCATGAAGATTGCCGGCCAAAGAATCAATGCGATGAATCCAAGAATGCAAAACAAGCTAACTATTGTTCCCATTGCTGATGGGTGGTTCAGTGTTGCCTTCATCAACCTAACGCTACGTTTGGCTGCGGGAAAAGCCTTGATTCCTTCAAGCATGACGATGGCGGGGGTCAAGGCGTGCCTTCCCATGACGAAGAGAAAAATGAAGAATGCAACCATGTAGCCGAGAATCCCTATCCCGGCAATAAAACCCGAGAGTGCTTCATTTCCTGAGCCAGCAGAATCTATCCACGCGCTAAGCACCAACAGAACTCCCGAAACAATCACGCCAGAAAATGCCATCAGAGCTTCGTAGATCGTCAAGCCAACCATTCGCCTAAGCGAATGAAGCGCTGCGCGAACGGCTCCCTTCTCATCAGGGATTGAGCCGTTTACATAGTCTGCAACTAGGCGAACCACGATTCCGGTTGTTAATGAAAACCCCACCATGATGATTGGCAAAGCTACACCAACGGAAATCGCGAGCGTCACCAACACTTCAAGAACTTGGGTGTTTATGCTTCCTGCATCCCGCGTGACAGTTAACATTGGAAGCAAAATAAAGAAGAGGAACGCAAATCCCGCAAAAGTAAATGTGGCGGGCAATGCGGTAAGCCTCAAAATCGGCCGTCCCAAAGTTTGGTAGACCCTTAAGGCACTGTCAATAATCTCGCCAGACGCCATCTTACGAAGGTTCAACCGTGCTTCTGAGGTCGAGCGTCGCAATAACAGGTACCTTTCTAGCGGATCAGCAGACATAGAATTCTATGAGTGTAGCAAAACGGGTCGCTTTCGGACTGTATACGCTAAGTCAAGACACCAAATCGGAAGTTTATGGGATTTGGAGATGCGGGTTGAAACTGCGGAGTTGAGAGTGGAGAGTGGGGAGTAGTCAACCAACAACCAACAACCGGCAACCGATAACCGTCAACCAAAAAACCATCAACCAAACAACGTTTCGCCCCGAAAAAGCAGTTTGATTCTCAAAAAGATGTACAGTCCGCCCCTAACGCACGTCTAGATTCATAATGCGAGCAAGTCCGCACGTTCTTTATTGCCAAAAGGAAATTCGATGACCCATTTATTAGCATTTGCTGCATTTACCGTCTACACCGCCGACCCCAAAATTGAGGACGTTTTTCAACGGTCGTTTCGGGACGCTAATTTTGTTGCTACGATTGATATGTCAAAGCAATCTGAACTCGTGAAAATTCGGAAAGAATTTGGAACACAATATCGCTTCAAAGAAACCAAGGTCTGGCTCAAAGAGCCGCACAAAATCCGCTTGGAGGCCAAAGTTGACGACACTTTGGTGATCTACCTTATCAACGGCACCAAGAAACAGTTCAAGGTTCCTCGTGTGAATATGTCTCAAGTCGAGGACGTTTCCGATGCGCCTGGCAAGCGGCAGACGTTTCTTGATTTCGGCATCATGACTTCTACGATGTTCTCTGACCCGTTTAGTGCGGACTTTATAAGAGTTGATCGCCAAAGCGGTGAATTAGTGTTTGACATCATCTTCAAAAAACGATACGAATATAACACTCGGCACCGAGTGTGGATTGATCCTGCTAAAAAGTACACAACGAAAAGAGAGTGGTTTGCCCAAGAGGGCTTTCAGCTAGCAACATTCTTTTATACCGAGCCCATCAGTTTAGGCGGCGTTTGGTTTCCGACAAAATGCACAGTCAAAAACGTGGAAGGTAAGGTTGCTGGGATCACTTCATATAAGAAAGTCGTTGTAAACGCTGGGATTGCCGAGTCGTTGTTTGAGATTAAGTAAAGTTGTTGGTTGTTAGTTGTTGGTTGTTGGCCGCCATCCACTCTTCCCAACAATCCAAAATCCAAAATCTAAATTCCACAACGTGCCGCTTTCTCCTCTCCGCCTTCCGCTCTTCCCAACACCCAACACCCAACACCCTATACCCAATACCCAGTACTTTTCAAAAAAAAGACCTCCAACCCAAAGGGATGGAGGTCTGCTTCAGGGCTTAATCACCCCATTTGATCCGATATTTGATCAGAACATGTGTTTTGCCGCCTTGACCCGTTTTC
>JANNJE010000418.1:0-2289 GCA_031405735.1 Armatimonadota bacterium
AAGCTTGTTCATTTAATTCACCTTCCTACAATTTTGACCCTTGGGTTCCATTACTATTTAGGAGTCCGGGTACGCGCTTAACTCAGGCGCTTTCGTTCGCCTTCAACCCATTATGACGACTAAAGTATGTTAGTGGTTGCGACGAAGTATATTTTTCGCTGAAATACGCCCAAATTCCATTTTTTGCGAAATTTGAATCGGAGCCCTGGACGGAAGGTGTCGGGCTGGGTCCCATACCCCCGCCCTCTCAAAAAGCGGACCACCCCCGCCCCCTCGAAAAATAAAACATCATTTGGCTCAAAAGTCATTTGAGAGCGATTGGCAAACCGTTTGGAATGTCGAAAAATCTCCCAACGCTATGGTCTGGCTTTGTGGAATGCGATATGCCGAAAAACTGCTGTTGAATCAAGCTCTCTGCTGTCACTCTGCTGTCAAACGGCACTTTATCTAACTGGCCGAACTCTTAAATTGGCTCACTTTGAACCTAAATTCTGGAGCCGGAGACAGGATTCGAACCCGCGACCCGCTGTTTACAAAACAGCTGCTCTACCCCTGAGCTACTCCGGCCTTAGCCGCAGATTGTACTCGATTCATAATAAAAAAGAGAGCGCATCTGCGCTCTCTTTCCAATCAAATCTCAACAGGTACTACTTCTTTGTTACGCGCTTTTTTCGCTTTTTTGCGAGCCGGGGTTCTCCTGTCGTCACGTCAAATGTCAATCTATAGCCAGCAGGAATTGCTTTCAGCGCGCTTTCCAATTCGGATGGCAAATCCAGCGTTTTGCCTTTCTTCCTTCCTTTGCGCTTTGATGTAACGAGTACGGTAGAGGCATTTCCAGCGTCGGAATTCGAATCCATAGCGGTTAGCTTTTTGTCTTTGATTGCATAAAGCTCGGATGAAGCTGAAAACGAAAGGAACATATAGCCTCCCTCAGACAACATTCTCGCTGCAACTGGCAAAACGTATTTCTTAACGCCGACCCGAACCGTTAGAAGGCCAACTTTTGGCTGAACTTTATATTTCAATGAATTCTTGATACTCTGAACTGTTTTACCCATAACTTTTTCTTTCCTCGATTTAGCGAGTGATTAGCTTACTCAATTTGGCATATAAGTTTCAATGGCGCAATATCAATGTTTCAAAATTTTTTCTTACACTTCGATATTATCAATAAGTCGAGTTCCCCCTAAGCTGGCAGCAACGAGTATCCTGCCATTGCCCTCATGAGTAGCTTTGGGTCGAAGAGTATCTGCGTCTACATAGACAAAATAATCAACATTGAATCCGGCGTCAATTAACTCTTGTCTCGAATTGATCAGAACTTGCTCAATTACCATAGTTGATCTGTTCAGAAGTATTTGATCCCGCGCACTTGCCAATGTATGAAATAAAACTGGCACGACACCTCGATTTGACTTCGATAAGTACCTGTTTCGGCTCGATAATGCCAAACCGTCTTCTTCTCTAACTGTTTCTTCCAAGATAAGTTTCACTGGCAAATTCAGATCTTTCACCATTTGGCGAACTACTGCACATTGCTGATAGTCTTTGAGTCCAAAAACTGCAGAGCATTCGCCAATAATGTTAAACAACTTACAAACGATAGTCGCAACTCCGTCAAAATGCCCTGGCCGAAATTGGCCTTCCCACAACTCAGTTAATTGGGATACATGCACATTTGTATAGTTAATTCCAATCAATTCTTCCGTTGTTGGAGCGAATACGATATTGACTCCAACTTCCTCTGCCAATTGAATGTCTTGCGCCTCATCTCTTGGATAATTGGAGAGGTCTTCGTTATCTCCGAATTGCAACGGATTGACAAAAATTGAAACAACAGTGAAGTCGCTAATTTGCCTTGCCTTTCTCATTAATGATAGATGCCCCTCGTGGAATGCGCCCATTGTCGGCACAAATCCGACTTCACCATGAAGTTCAGCCCGAAGTTCAGAAATTGTTCGAACGACCTTCAAAAGGAATTCTCTTCGGTTGGGAAATCACCGTTACGAACCTCAGAAACATATGCCGAGATTGCTGATTGGAATATAGAAGTTCCTTCGCAGTACTTCTTCGAATGCTTAAAAACGCTTGGACTCAAGCCAACAATGTCATGAAAAACCTGGATTTCACCATCGCAATACGGGCCAGCACCTATTCCTATGGTCGGGCACTCGGAGCGCGTCATGATCCCGGACTTCGCGCGGTCGGCCGACCTGCCCACCGGCGAGGTTGTGCCGGTCGAATTCATGGCCGGGGAGCCCGGTGAGCACGAGTTCACGTGCCAGATGG
>JANNJE010000419.1:0-6817 GCA_031405735.1 Armatimonadota bacterium
GGTCGTCGTCCACACGGTACAAATCCTCTTCGAATTTCGGTAGTTGTCCAGTTCCCAAAAGGCTCGCTGTATTGACCACATAGGGCGGATAGACCTCAGATATTCGCCGTGAATGGTGTGTAAGTCAATCATGCAATTGAAAAGCGCTCGTTGAAGCCTGGCACCCCAGCCCTTATAAACGGCGTAACCGCTTCCGCTGATTTTGATGGCTCGTTCGAAGTCTAATATCCCTAACGTAGTTGCCAAATCCCAATGGGCTTTTGGTTCGAAGTCGAAGCTTTCTTTCTCACCCCAAGACCGTACGACGACATTGTCCTCTTCGCCAGTCCCTTCCGGTACCGATTCGTGCGCCATGTTTGGGCAAGATAGCTCTAGTTCTCGCAGCTTGGCATCGAGGATTCGCTCCTTCTCTTCGACTTCTGGAATCGCATCGCTAATCTCTTTGGCGTCGGCTTTGGCAGTTTCTGCTTTATCTTTCTTCCCTTGAGCCATCAATGCTCCGATAGTCTTGCTGACTGCGTTGCGCTGCGCATTCATTTCGCCGAGTTGAGTCGTTACCTTTCGCCACTGCGCATACGCGGCAATGATCTCGTCAATTGGAGCCGAAAGTCGCTTTTTGGCGATGCCTGCTTTGACAAGATCGGGCTGTTGGACAATGGTTTGGCGGTCGAGCATGTAGTGCTTTCAATGTACCTGGGAAGGAGGCATCATTTAAAAAAGCCCATATAACTATTGAATAGCTGCCAGAAGTTCACTGTCTGGTACAAACCAGCGATTGCCTCGCGCCATAATGAATTTACCGCCCAAGCTCACTTCCTCGCCGTTCACAACCGCCTTTGAAGACGCGAGATATAGCTTGACTGTCTTTGAATTCTTGGTAAAGCTCGCTGAAGAAGTTGCTGCATCGTAGGCAATTTGTACATGCTCTCTGGCCGCCCATCCTGTCAAAGGGATAAAGCCAGTTTTTGGCGTTTCTAATCCCGTTAGTCGTGAGGATGGCAGTTCGCGCCCGTTATCGTCAAGGTCAATCGTCATTGCTTCCGCCAAGATGTAACGTGTGATGGACTCACAGATTCGGGACGCCGCCAGGTCTCGTTCACGCATTACTTCTTCATTGGCATCCCTTTTGAAGGGAACGGTCACCTCAATGTCGTACCGATCTCCAAGTACATGAACTTTCTTTGTAAGTTCAGTATTGATATGATAGCAATACTCGCCAAGTGACCTTCCAGAAAGCGACCCTTCGGGCGGAGAACCACCTGGCCCCATTCGCCAAACCCTCAATTTGTTTTCGCGTGAATTTCGAAACCCCTGGGTACCGGATATTTGCATACTGGTCATTGAAGCCGAGTTCTTAAAGGAAGCCTTTAGCTTTAGCGGCTGATCAGACGGCTCAGGAATGTAATTGAAGCTAATGGCGAATCCTAAGCTGGCGAGCTTGTTTTCAACACGCTCATAAATGGTTTGTGGTAGTGGGTTCAACCTCATCATCGAAATAGTGATGACAGATATTAGTAACATCATTAGAAGACTCCTTGGAGTAGAGTTGGTGCGCTTGGCGAAAATGGCCCAAATACGCGGGCAGGAATAAAGAGTTGATCGGTAACGGCTGTGTCGTACTGATCCCAATAGCCGTTGGCTAAGCCAAAATACCCAGTCGGGGTATAGGTTTGCCAATATGTTGCTGTTGGCCATCCGACAGGCACATCTTGATAGAGACCGCCGCTGAAGTGATAATATTGCGCGGCGCAGGCATCGTACACCGACGATGACTCTTCAAAGAATTGATGATAGTTCCAATCTATGGCACTGTATGATGGCGTCCCAATTGCTCGAACAGGATTTGTATGAAACTTTCGAACTACCGGATCGCCCGGCACGTAGGCTGTAACTAGATTTCCGCTATGGCCAATTGCACTTGTTGACAGTAGCAAAAAGGAACTGGTGTCTCTACAATCAGCAAGATTGGATCCCTGACCCGTCGCCCACTCTTTGAGTGCAAATTTTCCATAATCTGATGAGTCCTCGTCTTTTCCAATATGATGACAATCAATCAAGTCATACGAAAAAAGTCCACTATTGAACAGTCCTTTTGTACATTTCGTCAGGCAAGGAACTTTGCCCACTTCGCCATCCGCCCAAACGCAAGAATTGTCCAAAACCTCGGCCCAAGGCGTTGATTGGTGCCCAGCTGGTGCTTCATCGGTCAGGTATAGCGTATTGATGTGCCCTTCATATCCGCTGATTGGCGGACAAAATGCGTTAACTCCAATACTAATCGTGCCCTTGCAAACAACGTCCGGCAGTCCGGTGACAAACATGAATACTGTCGCAGTTCCGCCAGCAGGAAGATTGAGAGTATGGTCACCTATAACCCATGTAAAATAATAGGTCTGACTTGGAGTTTTAGAGGTGCGTTCAAAAATTGCACCGTCACAATCCCAAGTTCCTGAAACCGCATAACCTAAAGGGTTATACCAGGTGATTTCAATTAATTGAGTAGATCCTCGCTTGTCTACAATGTATGGAACATCCCTCATATTTTTAGGCGATGTGGGCGCGTACCAATTATATTCCGGACCAGGATACTTTCCGTTGCCAGCAGGCTTTGGCTGACCGTTTTCCTCTCGGTAAAACTGGTCAGCATCTGTTACTGGCTTCGATTGAAGAAAGTCAAATTTCCTGATGGTCAAAAAAGGCACAAACGCCGGATTTGGCGAGGATGCAATTGCAATTCCTAGCAAACATGAGAGAATCATGATTCAATAATCATAATACGTTTTTTCGTTGAAGAAAACTACTGAAATTTTGTACATTCTGTGACTTTTCTGTTGGATTTAGGGGTGTCAACGGAAGATTGAACATTTAACCAGTTAGCTGACACTTACATTTATGAGTAAAGAGTCCCACAAAAACGAGGATTTTCGTAACGATTTGCCTTCTAAAACTTCCAAAGGCTACAGGAGGGAAATTCTTATGCTAACCGTAGCCACAGCGGTCGCGACCCTGATATTGGGTTTGCAGACGCCAACAAAAGCCGCCCCACAGGAACCGACACCCGGGTGCCTTCAATTTTCTATAGGGGGCAAGGAAGTCTTTTGCCCGCTCAAAAACACAACCGTAAACGCAGACATATCTGGTTTCGCTGCACGTGTAACCGTCCGCCAGTCATTTTCTAACCCATCGAACATTCCAATTGAAGCAATCTACACCTTTCCGCTTCCCAACGATTCAACAGTGGACCAAATGCGTATCAAGGTGGGAGACCGAATTATTGAAGGGCAAGTAAAGCCGAGAGAAGAGGCTCGCCGGATTTACGACGAAGCCAAGAATTCCGGCAAAACTGCAGCGCTTCTCGACCAAGAGCGGCCCAATATTTTTACCCAATCGCTTGCCAACATCATGCCCGGAAAAGGCATTGAAGTTGAGATCAGCTATGTTCAGATTTTGAAATTCGAGCACGGCACATACGAATTTAGCTACCCGATGGTTGTTGGCCCACGATACACGGGTCAAGGCACCTCCGATCCAGACAAAGTTACGCCTCCTATCACTCCGAAGGGCACGAGAACCGGCGCTGGAATTGACCTTGAAGTGAACGTAAATGCTGGCATGCAAATCGAGGACATAAACTCGGTTTTGCACGATGTGAATATCAGCCGAAAGGGCGATTCGCAAGCGGTAATTCGACTTGCCAGGAAGAATGAAATTCCAAACAGGGACTTCATTCTCCGGTATCAGGTAGCTGGCAAGCAAATGAAATCGGCGTTCCTTGCTTATGCCGATCCAAAGTTGGGCGGATTCTTCACGATGATTTTGATGCCGCCGAAGAACCCGACCCCAGAGCAAATCGCTCCAAAGGAAATCGTTTTTGTGATGGATCAATCTGGCAGCCAAAGCGGATTTCCGATTCAAAAATCAAAGGAACTGACCACGAAACTCATTGACACACTAAATGCTGGTGATACGTTCAATGTGATTAGTTTTAGCAACACTTGCAACTATCTTTGGAAAGAGCCGCAGCATGTTTCCGATCAAACGATACGAGCCGCAAAGGCATTCGTGAGCGGGCTTGATGCCAACGGCGGAACGCATTTGATTGATGCCGTGAAGGGAGCGTTGGCTCCTGCCATTGACCCAAAACGACGGCGATTTATCGTTTTCAACACAGATGGCTACATCGGAAATGAGTACGAAGTGCTCGAGGAAATCCGCAAAAACGGACAGAACAGTCGTATGTTCACTTTTGGAATTGGTAATTCTGTCAACCGTTTTCTGATTGACTCGATGGGAATTGAAGGGCGAGGCGACGCTGAATACGTGACGCTTGCCGAAGAAGCCGACAAAGCTGTCGAGCGATTCCTTCTGCGAACCAAGAACCCCGTTTTAATTGATGTTGCCGTGAAGTTTGAAGGTGTTCAAGTTGCAGACGTTCTTCCTAAACAGATTCCTGACGTGTTCGGAGACCATCCGATTATCGTTAAAGGACGATATTTGACTCCTGGTAAAGGCAAAGTAGTGGTCTCGGGCCTACTGGGAGGAGACCAAGAATGGCAAAGTGAAATCGCATTGAACCTTCCTGATTTGCCGGGTGGCGCCTTCTCGCTGGATGAAAATCTGCAGACGAACACTGACCCAGAAACAGTGGCGCAAGACCCAACGATAGCTGACAATTCTCCGCTTCGAAATGGCTCATCCATTGCCAAGCTTTGGGCGCGAGAAATGGTGAACGAGGTTGCTCGATCCGATTATCTTGCAATGCAACGCGGCGACGGGAAGTCGAAAGCCGCCCAGCAGATAACAAGGTTAGGCGTTGCATTCGGAATCATGACTCAGTACACATCGTTTGTGGCCGTTGAAAATCGGGTCGTCAATATTGGCGGAAAGCAAAGGACTATTCGCGTTCCCGTTGAAATGGCAGATGGTGTGAGCTACGAGGGGATATTTGGTAGACCCAGAAGAAAATCGCACTTCACAACACCAGAAATTGCTCGAAGTATCATGAATATACAGCTAGGTGGTTCAAATAGCCGTGCCGGAAATGGCGGACAAGGCGGTGGTGGCTTCGGCGGCGGTGCTGGCGGAACGACTGGCGGCAGTGGAGGCGGAACCTCTACAGCAAGCCCACCTGCGACTAAAGCTGGGGCTTCCCTTGATTTCATCAGCTACGACCCAACTGACAACTCAATCATCATAAGCCCTGCCTTCTTAAAGGACTTTGACAAACTGACAGATGCCCAAATCGAAGCGTTATCGGCCCATGCTGGAACGAAGCAAGAAACCGAAGCATTGAAGAAGCTCACGCCGATTCAACGCACACGATACCTGACACTAACGAGGATATCGAAGGAGCTCCGCGATTCCAAGAAGACATCACTTGAGATTCAGATTGACTTCAAGACTGTCATGGAAGGAATGAAAGCTAAGCTCGAAGCGGCAGGATTGAAGGTTGTCTTGCTTGACGAGGGCCTCAAAATCGCGGTTGGTACTTGTAGTAAGGATGTCGTCAAAAAACTGGCACAGGTAGATGGAGTGATGAATATTCGGAGCTTGTGATTCGAGTAGCTCTGTAACTGAGTTTTAACTTTGGAGAAACTGGGATGAGGGTGAATTACCACGATTCGCAAGCCCAGTAGATTCACCTTTGCGACCTTTGCGTCCTTTGCGAGCAATCTAAATTGCTCGTGCTCACCAGCTAAAGAAATTGTGTCTACACATACAACTCCAGATATTGCGAAGATTGGCAGGCCATTTGAAATGCCTCGCAAAGGACGCAAAGGTCGCAAAGGCGGAACGAACAAATTACATAAGCAGGCCCACTTGGCCTTGACTGTGTTCAAAGAAACCTCTAGTTTTCTCCAAGCGATGAAATAGTGAATCTCAAGCCGCGAAAGACATTTGAGGTAATTCACCGCCCAACCAAATATTGGGTGACATCCATTTTTGCGGTCTTCTTAGGTAGCAACGTTGGAGCGTCCCTCTACTGGATAGCAGATTCGTACGGGCCAAGTAATTGCCTTCATTACGATGTGGTCTCCCACCTTATAGGTACCACGGTTCTAATGGTGCCGTCCCTTCTGGGACTTCCGTTTCATCGGTTTTGGATTCCAAACATAGCTGTGGCAGTGGCTTGCAGCCCGATATTTTATGGAACTGATCTAGTACTTTGGATTGGGGCACTGTTGCTGAACGCTGCTGGGTCAAGTTTCTTTGTCGGGATGCTAAAACCGATGCTAAACAGAGCCTCGAGCAATTAACTTGAGTCATCTCACGCTCAATCTTCAACCAGCCCTTGCCCTTTCGTCTCTTTCGCAAAGGGCAGTGCTGCCAGCCCAAGCAAATAAATGCCCCCTGAAACCAGCACTCCATACGCTGACGAATTGGCCGATTGAGCTATGAACCCCGTAATAACAGGCATCGGTGCCTGCCCAATTCTGGCAACATTATAGGCAAACCCTGCCCCGGTCGCCCTCAAACGAGTCGGAAACAGTTCTGGGAAATAGAGTCCAAAACCCGCTGTCAATCCAATTGCCGAGAAGAATAGAATCGGAGCCTTCCACATCAACGATTCGTAAGTTGCTGGCGAATAGAGCGCAGCGACAAGTGCGATGGGAGTGAGAACGAAAAACGAGAATAGAGCATTCTTTCGCCCAATTTTTTCGCAAAGCCAAGGGAAAAAGAGAACTCCTAAAATGGTTCCTGCGTGTCCAAAGTAAGTTATATAGCTCGTCCTTTCTCGAATTGCAGCATCGGAAAGCCCGACTGAAACTTCTTTGACCAAGTTCGGCATCCAATAGGTAACTGTTCCTGCGCCTGC
>JANNJE010000420.1:0-2523 GCA_031405735.1 Armatimonadota bacterium
GAAGGCACGCCGATCGCCGACTTGAACGAGATTAAGAGCCAGCTCAATGCAAGTGGGATCGCAGTTCGAGAGGCGGTGCGCGCGGGTCTTGAGAAAGGATGCGGCCCAATGGCTAGCGAACACGTTACGTACGACAATCCAATTTTGCTACTGCAGCACATGGTATGGCATGACGGCTGGCACGTGGGCCTGATCTTCCTCGCCCTTCGCCTCAATGGACAAGAACCTCCCGAGGAATGGGAAGAGCCGAATGTCTGGGGGCAGTGGCGCACTGAGGCGTGGTAGAACTTGCATTCTAATTTTTCGATGTTTCCACATCCGTTGGTGCGCGAGATGCGTGCCGAATCTGGAATAGTGAATCTGAAACATCTGATCGTGGTGGTGAGTGTGGGAATCCTCGTGCTTCAGGGTTGTATGGGGTTGGAAAGCAAACCAATTTCAAGAAACGATGAAGCTATTCTAACTGGAACGGAAAGGCCGCGAACCATTCCCAAAAATTGGAAAGGTGAACCGCTACCGGACGGCAAAGGTTGGCGGTGGTTCGACCCTGCAGATCGTGGCAATATTGTTCGAATCTATCGCGGAGTTCAAAATGCCCCGAATCGAGTTGACCGGGACACGTACGTTGTGGTCACCGTTAAGGGCGAACTCATTGACGACCAAGGGAAGCCGACTGGCGAATTCCTCCGCGATTAAACTCAACAATCGTAAACGCTGCCAAACCATAGCCCAGATATCAGGATCCGATCGGCCAACCAACAGTTTGCAGGCAAAAAGTCTTGTAAATTGCCAAGGATGAGCTTATAATGAGTCATGACCATCGCACTCGCGTTTCTAGTCCTGGCACCTGTCAATCAGGGCCCTCAGTTGCTTGGAGCCGATGAAGTCTTAAAGCGACTCAAGGCAAGGGAGGCAGCGCGAGCTGCTGAACTGGCGAGACTGCCTATTTATCGCGGTGATCCATCAGGACTGCCGCCTAGCTATCTAAAGCGTGAGGAACTGACCAAACAGGCCAAGCAGTTTTACTCAGAACTTCCAACTTTGGAACCCAATGTCGCTGCAAGCCGCTGGTTAAAGCTTTTCGATGATTTGATAATGTTCGGTGGAAATCTCAGCGAAGTTATTACTGTTTTGCCTCCGACCAATTCTTGGCCCGCTATTCAGCAAGGAATTGAAGTGAGAATGGCGAATAAAACGAGCTTGCGAAGTGCTGCGTTCCGCCTGTTCGGGTCGCTTCTTGGCGAAAATCGCGAGGCGCAAGAGGAAGCTTTGCGAATCAGTTTGACAATTGCAAACAAGTCTCCGGTGGGCAATCGGTCATCGTCTTTAGAGAGCCTTGATGACATCAGCCTGAAACTTGCATTGCGACATGGCGATGTGAGTTTGTTGAAGGAAACCCTTCTTCGTGCGGTAAATGATCCGAACCGGAGGCTGAACCTTGAAGATTCGATGCTCGATTTGCTAGGTGCTGAAAAGGAAGCATTTCTTATAGAACTGATGCAAAAGGCGAAATGCAACCTTAGGTATTTCTCTTACTATTCAGATACTCCAAATGGCAAGTTACTGTATAAACTTGCCCTCCAATCAGCGGAAAAGCACCAGGCACCCCTTTGGGGACTGGCAGAGCGAATGGATAATATCGAGCTTTATGAAGCAATTGCAAAGAGATTCAACTCGTTCAAATCTTGGCCATTGACAGGCAAAAAACCTGGTGCGGAAGATTTTCCTGGTATGCACAGTAGCAGCAACGGATTACTTGCACGCAGTTTCTATCTCGTTTCTCTGGCAAAGGCTGGAAATTTAGTGAAAGCAGTAAAGGGGGCTGGGGATGGAACATCACTTACCGATGACTTTGATTTTCGAATGGATCGTCAGCCTAGCCCCAAAGTCAATGAGTTCATGAGGCGAGTCCTTATTGCGCACCCAAAATCAGATTGGTGGAGCCAATATGAAACTAGCGCACTCGCCTTAGGGCGTTTTGAGGAGCTGCTAGCCTCAACGGGCACGGCGCTTGATTTCCCAAAACTTGGCGACAAGCACAGAAAAACAATTCTGAAAACCCGCGAAAGCGCTTTTCTTGCACTAGACCGAGTGGACGAGGCAATCGCCACGATGAAGAAGCGAATGGCTCTCGATTTGAAAGATCGCAACTCGTCTTCAAGTGAAGAAGCCATCTATCGTATGGAAAAATTGGCAAATCTACTCGGTAGAAAGGAATTCAGCAAGGAGGTTGAAAACCACTTTAGAAACGAAAAATATAAATCGGATCGAATGAATCGTGTGGAGAAAGATTTGGCAAAGCGTGAAGCGGCCATTGCGACGTCTGATCAAGACTCCTATTCATTACGTTACACCTTTGTGGGTGCAGAACTCATAAGTATCTACTCCGCTGCAAACAGGCCAGCTGACGTAATCAAGATTGCCGAAGCGGAAGGTGGTTTCCCGACGATCGCACAGATACGTGCAGATTTTTAAAAATTATTACCTTTGCGGTGAAAAAGTTGAAATCCATTAACCACAAAC
>JANNJE010000421.1:0-8844 GCA_031405735.1 Armatimonadota bacterium
CTCTGACGAACCAGTTGAATCGAATCCGGCACCGCCGTTGTCGGTTGCAAAACCAGAGTGCCTTGAATTTGCGGTAGATGCAGTAACTGCTGAACCTATCGTAGTGCCGGAGGCACCTTCCATCGCATTTGGATCAAGCAATATTGTTCGTCTTGAATTGTTCTTGGCTCCAGAGCAAATGAACCAGCTATTCAGATCGCTCGTTGCAACTCAGCATACGATGTACACCTTACGTGAAGCGGCTCACTATTTACGAGTTAATCCAAACACGATTGAAGCCATGGCGCATGAAGGCAATCTTCCAGGAATCTTGATCGAAGGCCGATGGAGATTCCCGAAAAGCGCGCTAGATGAATGGATCAGTGTCCAGGCCTTTAAGAAAGGAGTAGAAAATGTCGCTTAGTCTCTTTGGCAAAAAGTCCGTGGTTGGGGTTGATCTCGGCCATAGCACAATAAGAATTGTCGAAATCGAACGTTCATCCACCGGATGGGTGCTCGGTAAGGCTGTTGAAGCTCCTATGCCCGAGGATTCTGTTCGGGATGGCGTGATCATTGATCCAGAAGCTGTAGGAGATGTAATCAGAGCTGCGATGTCCAAAGCCCACATGGGTGCTTCTTCCGCTCATATTGCAGTTGCGGGTGCTTCCGTAATTGTTCGAACTGTGCGAATTCCACAAATGTCAGAAACGTCCCTGCGAAAATCAATAAAGATTGAGGCCGGGCGCTATGTTCCCAGCTCGGTAGATGATAGCTACATTGAATTTGAAATCATCGGCAAGGCTGATGACAAGCAAATGGATGTCCTCATCGTGGCTGCTCCAAAAGAAGTTGTTGAAAGCCGAATGGCCGCGGTCACGCACGCTGGGTTGACAGCCGAGTCCGTTGATGTCGAGGTATTCGCCTCCTATCGTTCGCTAGTCGAAGCCGATGAAGGCGGAGGCTGGAAAGAGAAGACTTTGGCTATGGTTGATGTCGGTTCTTTTTGCACTACGGTTTCCGTTGTGCAGCAGGGTGTGTTCACCATGACCCGATCCATTTCGCAAGGGGGGCAACTGCTTACCGAGGCTCTAAAGAAATACTTCCGAATGTCGGATGAAGAAGCCGAAAACGGCAAGTCGCAGCTTGATATTTCCCTCTTAGTGGATGAGGCATCACCTAAAGAGAATCCACCGCTGCGAGTAGTTCAGCCCCACATTGATGATCTCATTCGTGAGATTCGGCGCTCATTGAACTACTTCCAATCGCAGCAAAGCGAAGGCGATCAAAACAAGACCGTAGAAGCCATTCTGTTAACAGGAGGTGGCGCAAAGCTACCAGGGTTAGCAGAATACATGGCTCATAAACTTGGAATTTCAACGATCGCAGCCGGAGTATTCGATAACCCCAGATTCACCTTTTCTGGCCATGAAGAATGGGGCGCAGGTGCAGAGTTGAGCATCGCCACAGGACTTGCAATGAGATCCTTTGTGAAAGCCGAAAAAATGAAGGTGGCTTAAGGTCGGAGTAAATCAATGCCATTTATTAATTTAATAGAAGAACAGAGATTAGCGCAACGCCGCGAATCAGCAAAGTCCAAAACGGCACTTGTCGTTCTTGCAAGCGTAGCGGGATTTGTAATGATTGGTTGCGGCTTTTTCTTCGTGGTCGGAGAATCGCTCGATGGAGAGATTACCGCCATGAAGTCAGAGGCTGAAAAAGTGAAACCTCTTTTGACAGAGATTGAAGGGGTGAACAAGCAGATTGCAACGATGGAGCCGAAGCTGACCACTCTCAAGAGTGCTCAAGAGCTGACTTCAAAGTGGGACTCAATCCTAAATCATCTCACGATTCAGACTCCAAAGGGAATCTACATGACTAGCTTGCGGTGTCAAGCCGCTGATCCAAGCAAACCTATAGAAGTGACGCTTTCCGGCATGAGCACACAGCTGCAAACGGTTGGTGAATTCATTTTGCGAATGCAAGGGTGCGAACAACTGGATGGCGTCGCACTGAAGAACACGCAGGAACGATTGATGGCGTCGGCTACTGGAATCGAATTTGACGTTCTGGCCGGAGTTACTGATTCGGTCGAAGAGGTCAAAGTGAAGGATGAAGCCAAGGAGGCATCGAAGTGAAGGTAGGTAAGAAAGCACTTGTATATTTCGCTTTGACCGGAGTAATCGCATTAGCTGGCGGGGGCATGATATTCATGTTTGCTAGCAGCAATTCCGATAAGTCTTCAGATTTAAGGCGGCTAAAGACAGAAGCACGAAAACCGCAAGAATTGCGGCTGGAGCTCGATGAAGCCAAGATCAAGGCACAATTGAGCGCAACAGAATTAGCGCACCTAGAACAGAATATCCCTGAACTAGCTTACGTCCCAACTATGCTCAAGGAACTAGAGCAATTTGGAAACGACAGTGGAGTCAAAGTTTACGGCGTTAGGCCGTTTGTGGCAGTTCACACGAGCAAGAAAGGAAAAGAAAGGAAGAAGGATGAAAAGCCCTATTCAGAGCTTTCCATCGAAATCAAGGGAAAGGGTCGCTACCAAGCTGTTATGAAATTTGTAGATGCAATGAAGGCATTTCCAAAAATTGTCGCTGTTAGGACCGTATCTTTAAGTCCGAAGCAGAATTTGGGCGGCACCGCCGGCTATTCGGTCTTGGATGTAACACTTGAACTGCGAGCCTACCTTTTCAAACCGGCCTCTGGAGAAGATCTTGGATATCCAAAAGTAGAAATTGATCTTGACAGTGAAAAGCCTACGACGAACCCAGGCGCACCATCAAATGCCGCGCCGCAAAAGCCGGCAGATGCAAAAACAATCGCAACACTTTCACAAGCTAAGGGAGGCTCATTGTGAACAACGAAAAGAAAAAACTCATAGTGGTCATAGCCCTTGTCGTGGTTGTCCTCGGAGTTGGTGCATTTCAATTCATGAGTTCGGGACCGGAAACGCCGGTAACAGCGAAGGTAGCCAAGAAATCTGGAACGGAAGCCGAATATTTAGCTGACAAGCCAAGTGTCGGACAAGATGAGCTTTCAGCACAGTCGGATGCAGCAAAGGAATATTCAGCAGACAATCCTAAACTTGACCCACTGGGCCAGCTTTACGCGATGGCTCTTCAATCTCGAGACCCATTTGAACCCATGGAAGCACTAAAGCAGATTGAAGCGCCTAAACCCATAACCCCGCCAATACAAAGGCCAGTGCAAAGACCCTGGCGAGGTGGAGCCGAACTGAATATTCCTCCTATGCCACCAATGCTTGGAACCCTCGATCCAACGGGGTTAGGCAATCCAGGTGTTTCAGTTCCTGTAGTCCCGCAGGGGCCAAGATTCTCAGTTTCTGGAGTCATCCGAGGCAGTCAGAATGCGGCAGTTATTAGCGATGCACAGGGAAACCAAAGGCTGATCAAGGAAGGCCAAGATTTGGATGGAGACCATAAGGTCATCTCGGTTCAAAAGAACAAAGTTGTAATTCGTAAAAAGGATGGCAAAACCATCACGCTGAGCGTGGGAGGAAACCCGTAATGAACATGATAAAATTGACAACAACACTCAGCCTTTGCGCCGTGATTGCGGGTTTGGTAAACGCGCAGTCGAAGTTTGAAGGCATTTCAACAACGAAGGCAGAAAATGGAATTGAGATTTCAATTTCTGGAAGCAAACTTCCTAAGCCAAAGGTCTCGTCAGCTTTCAAGGGCAAGGTGTTCTTTTACGATTTTGCCAAGACTAAGTTTTCCGTAAAGCCCTCCAAGGAATCTGTTGGATTCAAGGGAGTGAGCGCGGTGCGATCTACATGGCACGGCAGGCCGCCAGTTGTGCGAGTAGCCGTGTACATGGAATCGGCAGGTAACAAGGTTCCAACAGCAACAAAGACCGATAATGGCTGGTCCATAACCTTCGGCACTCTTGTCGCAAAGAAGAGCCCGATCGAATCTTGGAAAGGCGAACCGTTCCCAGAGAAGATGCCTCCAATTACAAGACCTTTTGCAGGTCAAGAAGTTAAGATTGAATCGGCAATTCCTGTTGCACCGTTTCAGCCAAACCTGAACAATGCGATGGCAAGCGTCGGCGTGAAGACACCGAAGAGACCATCCGAAATAATGGTCTCGCTTGACTTCAGCAACACGGAATTAGTACTTATTTTGCGAGCACTTGCTGACCAATCTGGTGTCAACATCGTTGCTTCACCCGATGTTTCGGGCCGAATCTCGGTCAATTTGCAGGATGTTTCATTAACGGAAGCACTTAATCTTGTCACTACAATCGGTAGCGTGCGATACACCAAGATTGGCAAAACATATTTGGTTACGTCATCTGCCCGATTTAGCGATGCGATTCGCCAAGTCATAGGCAAACTTGACGATGCTGCTGAAACTCGCGTTGTCCAACTGAGAAGCGGTGAAGGTAAGCAGATAAAAGCTGCCTGTCTCAAGGCTCTTCCTCAAATGGCCTCTGACGGCTATTACGACTTGATTCTCCCAACCGAAAAGATCTCCGCAAAAACGGTGACTGGATCGGGCTCCACTTCTACAACTGGTTCTGGCTCAGCCGGGGCATCAGGTGGTTCGAGCGCTCAAGGAAGCGGCGGTTCGGGCGACAAAGGTGCGTCTGGAAGCGCTAGCGCATCGCAAGGTGCATCTGCAACTGCAGAAGCTCAAGGTTCAAGCGTTCAGCTTTCATCAGAAACGGAAGGCACGGCTGGAAAAGACACGTATATCGTTGTCGTCGCAACAGCCGAGAGAATGGACGAAGTTGAGAAATTTGTGAGCGGTCTGGATAAGAACATCGCGGAAGCGAACAGCCTTACCGGGTCAGCAGCAATCGAAACACGCGCGATTCCACTTTATAGCCCAACCGACGAAGTCGTTTTGGATGCCGTGAAGAATATGGCGTCACGCGACCCAAGAGCAAACAGCTTCAAGATTTCTGTTGCAAATGCAGGAGTACTTGGGCAAACCAATGCGTCCAAATTACTCGTGATCAGCGGCCCCGCAAGTGGCGTAGACGATCTAGCTTATGTTGCCTCTACAACTGATCGAAGCATTGCCAAGGCTCTTGGAATTGCTGTGCCTGCTGTTGGCGCAACTGCTGATCGGATATATGAAGTACTCGACCTAAAATGGATCGAGCCTGCAATGGCAATGACTGAGCTCTCGAAATTCATTCGTGGAATTTCAGTCAGCATGATGCCTTCGCCAGTCGAGCCTGGTGGAAAGGGCACTGTCTCCTCAAGCAATAAGGAGAAAGGCAGTCAAGGCGCAGGGGAGCAAGGCAACGGTGCTGGTGAGCAAGGCAATGGTGCTGGTTCAGGCCAAGGCGGCACCGGTGCTGAGGTAAGCAAAGAAAGCCAAGACAGTGAATCGAAATCAACGATTCGTGGTACAGAACCTATGAAGTTGCTTGTCTACGGAACGAAGGCACAGATCGATGAAGCGAAATCTCTACTTGGAGCACTCGATATCGAACCATTCCAAGTTGCATTTGAGCTGAGAGTTCTTGAACTGAGCAAAGACGACGTCGTTGCAGTTGGACTTGATTGGTCCATCTTTACCGGTGCGAAACTTGGAACCCTTCGTTTGAACAATGCCTTAGGCACAGTTGCAAGCCAAGGTGGAATCAAGCTAGACAACTCTCATCGAACTCACGGCGGATCGTTTGAAGGCGTTCTTGATCAACTAACGACCAAGAACAACCTGATCTCACGACCAAACACAATCGCACTCGATGGCCGAGAAAGCATGATCTTTGTTGGCGACACGGTTCGATATGTAGAGTCCATTCAAGTTAGCCAAACGGGCACAACCGTAACGACTAACAAGGTCAATGTTGGCGTAACGCTTAATGTGACGCCTCGAGTTGGAAAGGATGGAACGATGACAATCAAAATGTCACCGAGCCTTTCAATTCTTCGAGGATTCCAATCGGTTATCGGCGGGGGCCAATTGCCACAAACCAGCGACCGAAAGGCGGACCTTGTGTTCAATATGCTTGATGGAGAAACGATTGCGATTGGCGGCTTAATTAGCGACCAAGACAAGAAATCGTATGGCGGCATTCCGATCCTAAAGGACCTTCCGATAATCGGACGAATCTTTGGCCGAACTGAAACTGTTCGTGCCCGTAAAGAGATCGTTTTCTTCGTGACGGCAAAGATCGTTGATTCGAAGAACAAGAGCACTGCAGCCGATCCTCGAACTGGCGAAAAAGCCAATCCAATTGACCCCACAAAGGAAAAGATGAACGGAAAGGGCGGCGGTTAATAACTAACTGCCAATGGCAGAAGAGGGGAAGAGACATTGTTCTCTTCCCCTTTTTTTGTTATTGGTTGTTGGTTATTGGTTGGCGATGGATGTTTGCGGTAAGCAGTTGGCAATTGGTGCTCACGCACCCATTCAAACTATCCAATCCATACAATTGATTCAACCCATATGGGCTCTAGACGACTGTCTGCTGCTGAGATTTCTTTTTCACATGGTCAACGCTGCGATCTACCCAGCTAACAAATAGCTCGTAGTTGTCCAGCACGTTTCTTGGGAGCATCACGTATTCGCGCATCGGTTCGCCATCAGGATCAGGTCTGAGGATGCCAGAGCCGGGCATTTTCATGATGAGGTCAAGGTCTTCTGGGCAAAGCTTTAGCCCAATTTCAGACTCATAGAGAAATGCGAACATCTTTTCGCCGGTATAAATTCCCATACCGTTGAACATTCGCCGAGCGCGTACATCGTACGTCTCAGCGGCATTCATCATCTGCTCGTATCGCAGTGGCCGGTAAACCATGTTTTTGTCCAAAACCCAGAAAAAAATTGGCAATTCATTTGCCGTATGTCGGCAAGAATATTCAGTCTACCTTTTATAGGGAGTTGGCAAGTGGTCGGCAAGTAAAAATTGCGTCGGCATGTAGTTGACTGGTTGTTGGCAGGTGGCCCGCAAGTTGCCCCAGAGCACCTTTTCAGATGGAGGGGAGGCCTCCAGGGTGAACTTTAGGCAGAAACGCTCAAGATAGCTTCGGCAATTAACTCTCTAGCGACCACTTACCAACCACATGCCAACCATATGCTGACTACTTGCCGACGTCCTTCCACCTCTCGCACGACACCAAATGATCGTTCACCATTCCAATCGCCTGCATATACGCGTAGATAATCGTTGAACCCACAAAAGTGAATTCGCGTTTCTTCATATCCTTGCTGATTGCATCTGAAAGCGGTGTAGTTGCGGGAATATCGCTCATCGTCTCCAGGCGATTTTGAATTGGCTCTCCATTCACAAACCCCCAAAGATAAGTATCAAGGGAACCAAATTCCTGACAGAGTTTCAGATATGCCTGTGCGTTCTTTCGCACTCCAAAAACCTTGAGCCGATTTCGAATAATGCGCTCGTCCTTCAGTTTTTCATCTAGTTCTTTATCTGAATAATTGGCACAACGGGAGGGGTCAAAGTTGTCGAACACGGCTCTATAGCCTTCACGTCGTTTGAGAATCGTGATCCAGCTTAACCCCGCCTGAGCGCCTTCCAGGTTGAGCATTTCAAATAGGTGGCGTTCGTCGTGGCAAGGCACGCCCCATTCCGTGTCGTGGTAGCGTTCGTAAATTTCGCCTTGCGCCCATGGACAGCGTTCCACTACACCTTGACCCCAGCCAACGCTTCTTCCCCCATGATCTCTTTCACGATCATGTTCTGATTGATGCGGTACTTCCTCGCCCTTGGAGCAATGAACCTGCAATCAATCGTCTCGCTCAAATCGAAGGACGGGCCCTCTGGAGCAAAATTTGCCTTTGTCGTGCAAAGCCAGCCCTTGTCGTCGCGATTGGGGGTGTCCATCTTGAAGTGCGCTCCACGACTTTCTTCGCGGACAATCGCCCCGCCGACAATGGCTTTGCTCATTTCGATCATGTTTTGAAGAGAGCGAGTAAACGGAACCGATTGATTCACCCAATCTGAATCGTCGAGCAGCTTACATTGCTTCGCTCTTTCTGAGAGTGACTCTAAATCAGACTTTGCGCTCACTAAGTCCCGCTGGGTTCGCCAAATTCCGCATTTGTTCCACATGACTTCGCTCAGTTCTGCATGAAGCCGGTACGGGTTCTCTTCACCGTTCGATTGTTTCAATCCGTGGTACTGCGAGGTTCGCTCGGCAGCAGCTTCTGAAACGATTGAATCCGCCGAATCCCATCCTTCTTCCATTGAGCCAATGTAAGCCGCCACGCCTTGTGCCGCGATTTCGCCTCCATAGAGGCACGAAAGCAAAGCATTTGCCCCTAAACGATTCGCGCCGTGATATTGATAGTCGCATTCGCCAGCGGCATAGAGCCCAGGAATGTTGGTCATTTGATTTCGGTGCGAACTGACGTCAACCATTCCGTCAGAATTCGTAGCGTAATCCACCCAAAGTCCGCCCATGGTGTAGTGCACTGCCGGGTATATGCGCATGGGAACCGCGATTGGGTCTTCGCGCATGAATTTTTCATAGATTTCCAAGACGCCTTCGAGCTTGTCGTTGATGATTTCGCGCGAATACGGTCCGCCTTTGCTCTCATGAAGTTGCGTGATGTCCAAATACACCTGCTGCTTGCCGCCGACACCCTTGTTCATCCGGCAAACGCAATAGATGATGAAGCTGACAATGTCTCTGCTGAGCAGGTTCTTATAGACCGGATCAAGCTCTTCGCAGAAGTACCAGCGGTCTTCTTCCGGAATTGTGGCTACTGGGCGTGAATCCATAGGGTTTCGGGGAGTCCAAAGCCTTCCTCCTTCGCCTCGTACAGATTCAGAAATCAGCCGGCATTTGTCTTCGCCAGGAATCGCCGTCGGGTGGATTTGCACCATTTCTGGATTGCCATAAACGGCGCCTTG
>JANNJE010000422.1:0-7428 GCA_031405735.1 Armatimonadota bacterium
TGATTGCCGTGATAAAGGACAAGTTAGGGTCTCTGGAGAAAGTTGTGCGTGTACCAATTTGTAAAAACGCGATTGTTGATTCCCTTTTTGGCTTTTCCTAACAAGAAGAAAATGATTGCTAAGACAAATAGAGTGTATAGAAACCAGCCCAGCCATGAGGTTGCGGCATGCTTGGCAGCGCCCTCGACAGCGGCGCCTGCCTCATCTGAAGAGGCGAGAAGGGATGTTCCAAACGAAAAAATGTCCGTCATTTTGGTGAAATCGGCGGGTTAGCGTCCAAAACCGCCCACCCGACCAGAGCAAAGTATACCAGACACAATCCCCAAAGAAAACAGGACATTTGCTCTGGCCAAATCTGTTGAACATAGAGGCCAGAGACAACTAAGATTGGAAGAGAGAGAAGTCCGAACAGAACCGCTGCGATGGTTCCGAGAGTCGGTTTCAAACTCGATTCTGTACTCACAAACATCTTTGCCCACAGGTAAAGGAGCCATCGGAGGGAAATGAAATGTGCGGACGTGAAAAGCACACCTAATAGAAATGCAGTTACTCCCTGTATTCCGCTCGTCAACAGAAAGAAGACTGCACCAAACAATGAGACGTCGGCGCAGGCAACCCAAAACCATTGCTTTCGGCTGAGTTTCATTGGCGGTCGGAATATCTCTTCAGTTGAACGATCATGAACCCGAACCCGAGCACGATTCCGACAAGTGCTCCAATCATTTTTCCGTTTGCCAAGATTGCGGAGTTCTCAAGTAGCATTCCCACGAAGAATCCTAGAATGGGCATTCCTATGATCGCATAAGCGATGGACATTCCGATTCCGAGGCCCAGAGCCGCGCTTCTTTCAGCTTTTCGTTGTTGAGCTTGATCGCCAATTCTCAGATGTTCGTTCGCCCTAGCCGCCTTTGCCGAAGTTTCTAATTTTTTAAGCCTTTCATCCAGCTCGACTTCAACCTCATTGAGTTCGGACGGGTCTGCATTTTCATCAACGTCTGGAAGTCCAGATTCAGCTGAAATTTTGGCCAACTTGCTTTCTAGATCGGCTTGTTTTATTGCAAGCTCTTCGTCCGACATCGAAGGGTCAGCGTAGTTCCCAAGCTCAAGCTTGACTTCCTCAGGTTCGTCGCCATCTTCGAGTTCAATACGATGGTCTTTCGCGGCTTGCCGAAGTGCCTGCTCGATTTCGTCAAAATCGTCATTTGGGTCGGGCATGAGGGAAGTATAGTCGCTTGAGATGTTGGTTGTCAGTTATTGGTTGTCTGTTGTTGGATATGGGGGATAGTGTACTGGGTGTAGAGTTTTCGTTTGTCAGATTCCGACCCCACACCCTTGTCCCTGAACCCTACACTCAATCCAATCTTTTTGCGCAGATACCTACAGCCAAATTGCCTTAGTTTTCCCTACATCATCCGATAGCTTTTCGATGTTCCTTTTCATGTTCGCGGGGGAGATGTAGCGATTTTCCATTGGAATGCCCATCATGAGATTGCCCTTCGCTGTTATGTAAAAGAACGATGGTTGGCAATTGAAATTCTCCTTCAGAAGGGTTTCAAATTTGTCGCTAGGTGCTTTTGGAGCCGTGCCAAGAAAGACCGTGAGCCAGCAATAATTTTTGCTGGCGCTGATTTCAAGTGCAACAGGTATGTCAAGGTCATGTTTTGTGAATGCAATCTCATACTTCTCCTTGCCCGCCTCTGCGTTCAAGACCTTTACCTTGTATCCCAATTCTTCAACCATTGATTTCAACAGAGAGCCATTGAGTTTTTCGTGTCCGTTTGGTCCGGTATTTGGCAGGGAAAGTGCAGGGCCACTTGAAGTCACTGATTCTAATAGTCTTGTTGGCAACGTGGTGTCCAGACCGAGAGCATATGAGACCGGCATAGCAAAATTCAGATTCTGGCTGTCACGAAGTTGCCACGAAACAACGCCGATAACTTGACCCTTAGCATTGATGAGCGGGCCGCCACTGTTTCCGGGAGAAGAAGGACAAGTGAATTGAAACTGCTTCATACCTGCAATTGTTTGAATTTGGCTCAATAATCCATCGCTGATCGAAAACTCTAGACCACGAGGTGACCCAACGACAAACGCCTTCGATCCTATTGCTGGTTCCGCTGCCTCGGTCTTCAAGAGTGGCCGTCCGAAAACCTTGACCCGAATTAGTGCCAAATCGCGCAATTCGTCCCTGTCAACAAGTCCTGAAACTTCAAACTGCTCACCATCTGAAAACTTAAGTGTAGCTTTACGTCCGCCCTCAAGGACATGCCAAGCAGTTAGTGCCAAGCCTTCTTTGATTGTCATAAAAGCGGTGCCAATACTCCTCTGACCATTTGGCATTTCGACGATCAACGTCGCAATCGACGGTAGCACTTTCTTATATAGCTCTTCAGTCGTTAGGATAGGCGATTGCGCTACAGTTTGCCCCGATTTAAGAGTTGCCGCGAATGAAAAAGCAATCAAACTTGCCAATATTTTTTGTCCAAGTCCCATATTCATTCAGTATAGCAATCGTTTGTATCGAAATTGGCGTGAATGTTCAAAACTGGAATACCTTCTTCGTTTATCTCCCAAGACATAAGGACCAACATAGATAGACTGGTTGCGTATGGAACTAAGTTTCGAGTATCGTCTAGTAACGATATGTCCACTATTTTCCCGGACACGCGAACGGACACGTTGGCGACGCCAGTTCAATTCTTGAAGGGCGTTGGCCCAAAGTTGGCGGAGCAACTTCAGAAACTGGGCTTGAATACAGTTCAGGATGTGCTCTATTGTCTTCCTCGCAGGTACGAAGATCGGCGAAATTTGCCTCCAATTGGCCAGATCCGCGCTGGGCAATGGGTAACGGTTCGCGGAAGATTGGTCGGCTTCGATGGCAGGCCGACTCGTGGCGGCAAGGTAGTGATTCGAGCATCTATCAGCGACAAAACAGGCACGGTTTCACTGGTTTGGTTCAATCAGCCGTGGATTTCAAGAAAGCTTCAAGGCTACAAAGGAGAGATATTGGCGTACGGGCAGGTCAAAGAGTCTGGATTTGCTTACGAAATCAGCTCTCCAGAATATGAACTGATCGAGGACGATTCTGATGAAGGCGATTTCGCGAGGATCGTTCCGGTCTATCCGTTGACTGAGGGAGTCCGGCAATCTCTGGTTCGAAGGGCAGCCGCAAGCGCAATTGATCGCTATCTTGGCGATGTGATTGATCCTTTGCCAGCAAATATGAGGCAAGAACAGCGTCTAAAGCCGCTTGCCTGGAGTCTTCGTCAGATTCACATGCCTGATAGCGAAGAGAATCGGCTTGAAGCTAAAAAGCGGCTTGTTTTTGACGAGTTCTTTTTATTGCAATTAGCACTCGAACAAAAGAGGTTAGAAACACATAGCGAAGTTGGTATTTCTTTTCCCATATCAAAACTTGGGGCATCTACGATTGTCCCTGAAGTGAAGCGAACTTCTAAAACAGAAAAAAACGACCCACATTTGTTTGTAAAGGAGGCGACTGGATTGCGAAACGGCGCGACACTTATGGATGAAGCGAAATCACTTTTTCCATTTGCATTAACTCGCGCTCAAGATCGTGTGATCCAGGAAGTCTGGGCCGATATGGAGCGGCCATATCCAATGAACCGTTTGATTCAAGGCGACGTTGGATCAGGGAAAACGGCGGTTGCAGCTTGCGCAATGCTTGCCGCCGTTAGATGCGGATACCAAGCGGCGATCATGGCGCCAACCGAAATCCTGGCGGAGCAGCATTTTCGCAGTTTGAAGTTAATTTTTGAACCTGTTGGTATAGTTGTCGCACTTTTGGTTGGCAAGCATTCGGCGGGAAAGAAAAAGGAAGTCGTTGGACTTGCAAAGGAGGCGAAAGCTCACATTTTGGTCGGAACACATGCTTTAATTCAAGAGTCAGTTTCGTTCGATCGGCTGGGGCTTGTCGTTATTGACGAGCAACACAGATTTGGAGTAATGCAAAGGGCGGCACTTCGCCAAAAGGGCATAAATCCAGACGTGTTAGTCATGACTGCAACTCCGATACCAAGAACCCTTACGATGACGCTTTATGGTGACCTGGATGTATCCATACTAGATGAATTACCTCCTGGCAGAGTCGCCATAAAAACTCATTGGAAAAAGCTGGATTCTAGGGACAAGGTGTATGAGCAGGCGAGGGAGCTAATTAAGCAGGGAAGGCAGGCATTTGTCGTGTGTCCATTGGTTTCTGAAAGCGAGAAAATGATGGCACAGGCGGCAGAGGAACTGCACTACAGACTGAGCGAATCGGTGTATCCAGAATTGAGAGTTGGGCTTCTTCACGGGCAGATGAAGCCGAAGGACAAAGATGCGGTTATGGATCAGTTTCGATCAGCAGAGTTAGACATTTTGGTAAGTACGACAGTTATTGAAGTAGGCGTTGACGTCCCCAATGCTTCCGTCATGATTGTCGAAGATGCGAATCGATTCGGCCTAGCTCAGCTTCATCAGTTGCGAGGGAGAGTCGGCCGAGGCACAACTCAAAGCTATTGCATATTGCTTGCCGATGCAACGAATGAAGATGCGGAGGCGCGGATGCAGATTCTGGTGGAAACCAACGACGGCTTCAAATTGGCAGAGGAAGACCTGAGGCTCCGCGGACCTGGTGAAATGTTGGGAACAAAGCAAAGCGGAAACTTAGATTTTAAGATTGCAGATTTAGTACAAGACTCGAAACTGCTTGAGGTCAGCCGTCACGCAGCCCAAAAGCTATTGGAAAGCGATCCGTGTTTGTCAAAGCCCGAACACAAAATACTAGCTGAGCGAGTGAAGGACCGCCGCAGTCAGCAGGTCGAGGTCTTGGTTTCTTAGATTATTTGGCAGCCAATACAGTCTCTATGGCAGCGATCATCTCCGGCGAATCCGGCTTAACTTTGTGATTGAATCGGTTTTGAATTTTGCCTGAACTTGTGATTATGAACTTGTTGAAATTCCATTCAATATCTTTAGTTGCATCAGAATTGGAAAGCAGCCACTGATAAATCGGATGCATGTCTGGACCCTTTACTGAAATTTTAGAGAATAATGGGAAAGTAACACCATAAGTGGATTTACAAAAGTCTAGGATTTCAACATCAGTTCCAGGTTCTTGGCCACGAAAATTATTAGCGGGAAATCCAAGAACTATTAATCCTTTGACTTTGTAATGAGTGTACAATTTCTGCAAGCCTTCGTATTGAGGAGTATAGCCACACTTGCTTGCAACATTTACAATTAAGATCATATGCCCTTTGTACTGCTTCATGCTCACTAATTTTCCATCAATAGCAGTAACCTCAAAGTCATATAGTGACTTATTAAGCATTTTTGAGACAACGTCCGGAGAAAGTGGTTGGGCAGCAGAAGTTTGACCTTGTGAGATAAGACTTGCTAGAAATGTAAAGATCACTTTGTTTCCTTATGGAATAGCGGCTGCTTGTGCCAACTTCAGCAAGATTCTTGCATAGATTTGGCTCATCTTATATAGGTGGTCGACTTTTAGCCTCTCATTGGTTTGGTGAGCTTCGCCATCCCCCGGCCAGCCAGTTCCAATACTGACCGTATTTGCAATTTTTCGGGCGTAGGTTCCTCCTCCCATGACCCCTGGAGGAGTCGAGTCGCCCGTCATCTCTCGATATTCGGCAGCGATGATTGAAACAAGTGGGTGCTCAAGTGGAAAATAAAGAGAAGGGCTATCATGAAAGTCTGTGATTCTAGCTCCAAAGGGTTCGGTTGATAAAAACGTCTCGCACATCGCTCGAACATGTTCGCCCTTCCATGTGACTGGATATCGAACATTTACCGACAATCTAACTAAGCCATTTTCTAGGGCAATTACACCTGTATTGCTCGTAAGGTCGTAACTCGTTTCGTCTTGTCCGTGGATACCTAAACCAACTCCAGATGGATGAGTCATTTTCAATAAGTAAGCATAAAATGGTTGTGAGTCAATAGGGCTAATTTCCGTTAGAAAGCGAAAGACCCTTGTTGCGGCACTATCGCCATAAAATGGCGTCGAACCATGAGCGGCTTTCCCAATACATTCTATTTCTAACTTTTCATCAGAAACCCATGTCGCCTTAACATTGTTGTCCCATGAGTCTTGAACTTTTTCTTTCACCCAACTCAATGCTGATGAATCAACTCGAACGATTGCCTGAGTACGATCAATGACGATATTTAGTCGGTCTCCCCCCGAAAGTGCCACAAGCTCTATAGTGCCCTTGTGAACAGGAACTTCGATGAACAAATCGCAAATTCCCTTTTCCGCGTGAACCAACGGCCACATGGAATCTGGAGCGACTCCGTATGTTGGCACCTCCTCTGTCTCGTTGTATCGCTCGACGCAAGTCATTCCGGACTCCTCATCGCACCCAAAAACTACTCGGATTCTCGCAGCCAATTCAGGGAAACACTCTTTGATTGCCCGCGCCGCATAGAAGGAAGCCATAGTCGGGCCCTTGTCGTCAACCGCGCCTCGAGAATAAATGTACCCGTCAGAAATCGTCGCAGAAAATGGTTCAAATTTCCAGCCGGGCCCGACGGGAACGACGTCAAGATGGCCAAGTGAGACAATTAGGGGATCTCCGCTTCCAAATTCTGCGAATCCTATTTTGCTATCCAGGTTTTTCGTGGAGAAGCCGTACCTTTCTGCCAGGGCGAGGGCAAAATCAAGGGCGTCGGCACAGGGTTTTCCGTAGGGCGCATCTCTTGTAGATGCCTCTTTTACGGAAGGAATTTGAAGCATCGCCTGCGTGTCGGCGAGCAGGTCGTTTTCATGCGACGAAAGCCATTGAGAAAGTCGTTCAAGGTCGGAACTCATCCGCCGAATAGTACCAGCCTAATAGGAACGAAGTAAAAAATTGGCGCCGAACGAGCCCGGGCGGCTGGTTGGGACTCGACACGACGCCAAGTTGGTTGTTCCATTCGTAGGAAGCTGTGTGGGCTAGTAACATTGCTGGTAATCCCTTTCGCACAGGACAGACGTACAATCTGGTAACAATGTGAACCATGATCGAAAGCTTGGCTGCCGAGGAATTTGAACAGCGGTTTGGTGGCAAGCCCGACATAATCGCAGTTGCTCCCGGACGAGCGAATTTGATTGGCGAGCACACCGATTACAATGACGGATACGTTTTCCCAGTAGCGATAGATCGTGGGGTTGCCGTCGCCATCAGGTTAGCCGATAAAAAGACAAACCTCTTCTCACTCCAGGCCGGAGAAGCCGATGAAATGGAGTTGCCACCAGACCGGAAATACAAGCATTTGGATTGGGGGGTCTATCCCGCCGGAGTTGCATGGACTTTAGCAAAAAGGTGGGGAAAAGAGTGTTTTAACATTGACGGTGTCGTTTGCAGCGACCTACCGATGGGTTCGGGATTGAGCAGCTCAGCAGCATTAGAGGTCGCGTTCGGGGCA
>JANNJE010000423.1:0-2380 GCA_031405735.1 Armatimonadota bacterium
CGCCGCCCGCCATCGGCACGATCCAACCATGAAGCACAAGTTCAAACTTCTGAACTTTGTTATCTTTTCCAATCCACCAAGTTCCGTCCGCTTTCGTTACTCCGCCTTCGCCTTCAGCATATTTGGTGACAACTTTGAGTAAGTCAGCTTCAGAACCCTTTGCTGCAAGATCAATCGTTAACGGAATCTGGTCCTTTTCTTTCGATTCGAATTTCCAGGTCGCATTGTCTTCGATTGACTTGTTAGGAAATGGGAAAAAGAACGGTGCAAACATCCGACGAAAATCGGGTGATTCTGCCTCTAACTTTGTCAAAAATCCGTTTTCAGAATACGTTCCATTCCAGGTTGTTGCCTCGCCCATCTCGTTGTCGTCAACCGTTAGGGAATTCATAGTTACAGAAAGTGGAAACTTCCCCGCTTCCGCTTTTGGAGCATTCACTACAAAGTCAAATGTGGCTCGGTGTTCTTTTCCGCCACCGCTCACCGCTACGGAAACAGCATAAATAAACTTCGTTTCAGCCTTTATGGGTGAATTCAAATCCCAGGCCAAAGCACATGCAAGTGTCAAAATCATATCGTCCTCCTATGAGTTGTTACGTAAAACGGCGTCAAAAAATTCGCGTTGCAAAAGAAGCAAAAAGCCCTACCAAACGGCAGGGCTTTGATTCCATTGTTCAAGCTTACTTGGCTTCTTCTTTTTCAGGTTCGACTTCTTCTTTTTTGTCGTCGTCGCCGTCAAAAAAGTCCTTTGCCTTTTCGAAAAGCTCCTTGCTTTCCTTTACGACGAAGTCAACGGCTTCTTTGCCCTCTTCGACTACAGTTCCAAGGATTTCCTTGCCCTTGTCCAACAAGTCATCGGTTGTGTTTTTCGGGTTTTCTGGTTGTTCGCTCAATTCATTCTCCTTTGCCAATCGGCAATTACATTGTACAAATTTTCAGGCAAAAAGGTTTCGGACCTGTTTAGTGTTGAGATTTCAGATTTCGGTCCAAATTGCAGCCGCACCCTTTGTGTTGCAGCCTCAGATTAAGAATATGAAAACTTGCAATCAAGAGCCCGCCAAGCACCGCCAAGACTGAACCAAAGATATTTCCAGTTCCGTCGTGCTCGCCATGTCCTAAAAAGTGCGAAAGAACGATGCTCGCCAGGCCTGCAACGAATACAGAGGCCGGAAGCCATGAATGGTGCCGCTTCTTGCCATGGAAAACTGCGAATCCACCAACCAGAAATGCTGTTCCAACAAATGCGAATTCAATAAATGGATTCCCGATAATCTCGAGCCCAGCAACGGCTAAGAATCCCATCGCAAGGCCTGTCAAGATGCAATGCACAGCGCAAATTGCACTCGCGCACACACCAACTCGATCTAAAATTGCGCTCGCCTTAGGACTCACTTAATGCAAGACCTCCATTTCCGTTCTCTTCAACTATGACTTGCCTGTCTGGCAAGAACAATTTAACCAAGTAAGCCAATATGACTGCCACCCCAAGGCAGGTTACAATCGCTGGCCCGCTCGGCCAACCTTGTGTACCTGCCGATTCGACCGCATCGTGCGCCGTATCATGACCAAAGTGCAGGGCAGGCGCGTTATAAGACAGCAGCAGGCCACCTATCGAACCCAATATCCCAACCGGAAGTGCCAATGCGGCAGCCCAACCGATTCGTTCGATAAAGAAGAACGCGATAACAGCTGGCATCACGAGCCATGAAAAAACGACTAAGACTCCCGCCACCTTCACGCTCGAAGCCACCATTATTGCCAGTAACCCGTAAAAAGCGAAGTCTAAAAGTACGGTCTTCAACTTGGATCGGTTCGGATCGTCTTTTGCCAATGTGACCGCGGTAATTGGGCGCCACATTGCTAGAAGCAGCACCGTGATGATCCCAAACGTCATCGCTGTTGATTTGACATCGGCGTTGGAAACAAAGATGATGTTTCCCGCCAACATATCCTTCAATTCCTCAAGTCCATGGCCGGAAGGCGCACATTCCAAAACGATGATCGAGGCGGCTGTGGAAAGCACATAGACAACGCCGATTAGTGCTTCATGAGGCACTCTCCCCAATCGAAATCGAGAAAGTGAGATTAAGAATGCACCAAACAGAGCCGAGGCGACGGCAAACTTGTAAGCTTCTGGCGAATTGGCGTCATGCCCGTAGGCAATTGCAACCGATACGCCTAATGCTTCACCATCGTCGCCGCCTATCCGCAAGGCGCCATCAATCCGCCGAGCGCGGCGCAACAGCTCTTGTACAATTTTCTGGATTACCGGAACTGGTGATATAACTCACTCCACCCCAGACAAAAAAGACTGTAGCTAAGGTTCCAGCTAGCAGGACAAGGGTTTGGACAATGCTGGTAATAAAATTTTGTACTTTTC
>JANNJE010000424.1:0-8052 GCA_031405735.1 Armatimonadota bacterium
GGTCCGCTCCCGAGGCGGCCGAATTGGCCTTCTCACTCGGCCAGCCCTCGCGGGGGGTCACCAGCCGCAGATCGGACAGCCCGAAGTTCGCCATGGCACGCGCCGCCGTGCCGATATTCTCGGCAAGTTGCGGGGCGACAAGGACGATCGCAGGCTCGGATGATTTCTTTTTTTGTTGGACGGTTCATATGTTAATGGTACTCGGAATCAGGTGGCGTTGTTGGCAAGTCGTTAGCAAGTGGTCGGCAGGTCGTTAGCAAGTGGACAGCTGGTTGTTAGCAAGTGGACGGCTGGTAGTCGGCAACTGGCTTCCATCCCTGTCACCCATTTCATCCAATTCACCCAAATCATTTGGATCGTCCGCTCTCCAAACCCCAAACCCCCAAACCCTATACCCTTAACCTCCCCGGTACACTCTGCTTCATGAACAGACCAGACGGCAGAGAAGTTGACGAGCTACGCCCCACCAAAATTGAGCGCAATTACGCAAAATTTGCGGAAGGCTCGTGTTTCATTACAATGGGAGATACGCATGTTTTGGTCACAGCAACGGTCGAAGATCGGGTTCCGCCATTCATGAAGAATACGGGAAAAGGATGGCTGACGGCGGAATACTCTATGCTGCCGCGGTCGGGCAGACAGAGAAATCAGCGCGACCAAATGAAGCCAAATGGACGTAATCTAGAAATCCAAAGGCTGATCGGAAGAACTTTACGAACGATAGTAGACCTTGAGGGCCTAGGTGAACGTACGATCACACTCGACTGCGATGCGATAAGGGCAGACGGCGGAACTCGTTGTGCGAGCATCACCGCCGCCTATGTTGCGACCGTAGATGCGCTCAGGTGGATGGAGCAAAAGCGCATGATCAAGCGAAATTTAATTAATGAGCCAGTTGCGGCTGTCAGCGTTGGAATTGTGCGTGGGCGAGAAGTGCTTGACCTCAATTACGATGAAGATAGCACCGCTCAGACCGATATGAATGTCGCCATGACTGGCGGGGGAAAGTTCATTGAAATCCAAGGGACAGCCGAAGCTGAACCGTTTTCCGCTGAGACTTTAGGAAAGATGCTTCGCCTTGCAAAAAAAGGAATTGACGAGCTGATCGAGCTACAAAGGCTTGCGCTCGAAGTTTGAACCATTGCTCTGCAAGAAAAACTAGTAATTCGTTCAAAATTTAATGTTCAATTCGCCTGATTTTAGATTAAAATACAACACGCAAATGAACTAGCTTGCAATATTGCGAGTTCATGTTGAATCTTTGGTTCATCTGGGGGAGGAAATTTATGAATTTGAAACACGTAAGGCTGTTGCCAATTGCAACGTTTCTTTGTGTTGCTGGACTTGCGGTTGCAGAAATGCCAGGCGCAAGGTGCACCAACGCGAAGTCAGTGACTGCTCTAAAACAGTTGCACAAATCTCGGCAACTGAAACATGGATGCGAGCCTATAGCTCCCATCGAAACGCGACTGATCGCGCCAGGTTCTGCCATTTTAGGCAGGCAATTCAACCTTCGCATGGAAGGAATGCTAACCGAATCAGGCGCGCCCACCACAATGCGAATTGAAGTTCCGCAAGGTGTACGTCTCGTAGCAGGAAGAAGCAACGATCAAGGAACGATGGACAAAGGCAAGTCCTACGGCTGGGATTTTGGCCTGGTCGTGGATCGGCTAGACAATTTCCAAGTAACGGTTCAAATCATTGCCGGAAACAAGGACTACGAATTTGGTCAGCGCCGAACACTTTACATTGACAATATTAAAGGTCGCTTAGTCTTGACTACTGAACGGCCAAGTCTTCCACCTGTTCAACAGCAGGATCCATATCCTGCGCAAATTGTTCGGGAATCAGTTCCACCTTCATTCCAATTGCGTGGAGCTCCTCCAAAAGAGCCATTTACCGACAAATTCGACCCTTATGGTAGAGAACTTGATCCCCCAACAGGTGGCGTTACCGATGCGACGGTGACAATCAATGGAGTATGGCGATATCGGCACACGGATAACTCGCTCCATGCTGGCTACGGCTCATGGGTCGAAGCATGGGATGCAGACACGACCACTTCCGACGATTTTCTTGATCGAGCGAATGTGGATGGAGCAGGTGCCTACTCGCTTTCGTTTGACAATGCCGATGATCTAGGATTCGGAACCGCAGATGTCTATCTGATTTTCCGATCAGAGAATACGAGAATCGAAGTTCATAATGTTGGAGCTACTACTGGCTACTCTGCAACAACTGCCGTGAATTGGCCAAACATAGCTGGGGGCACATTTACCGCCCCAAACTATTTTGCAGACGGCGGTACTAACGGCACTTCCGATAGTTACGAAAGAGCTTTTCAAATTTGCGATGACGCCACCACCGCTTGGCAACATTGGAATTTCTACGCAGGAATTCTGTTTGACAATCGAAAAACTTTTGTGCAGTGGTATGTCGGTAGTACAGATGGTAGTTACTACTTAACGGCTGAAAATCGTATCTTCTACGAAGATTCTGACATCAGCTCAATTGATGTTTTGATGCACGAATACGGTCACAGCATGCATGATGGGCTGTTTTCTGACATTGAATGGCCTCCAGGAACAGGTGGCCCGCATAGTTTTGAAGGACACTACACAACCGGCCTAGCGTGGACTGAAGGATTTGGAACGTACTACTCTTGCACGGCACAAGGAAATGATTGGACTTATCAAAGCTTCGATCCCAGCAATCTCATCACGTTCAATTGTGATTCAAACTGGGACGGAAATTCGCCTGCAAACGGGAACTCCGATGGGCTAAGCAACAGCCCAAATTGGGGATTCGATACGGAATCAGCTGTCTTATCATTCATGCTTGACCTGGACGACACTCGCAACTCCACGACCGATCCATACGATTGGTCAAGTCTTGGAGACGACGAGATTTTTCAGGTGATGAGGAACTACGTAACGGGCGGACATCGTCCTTATTCAGTTCAAGAGTTCTTTAATGGTTGGCATGCGAACATTGATGTTCAGAATCCGAAAATCAACGCGCAAATGCACAACCACGGCATGGAACAGACTATCGCCTATGAGCCATTGGGCTTGTTCGCAGGTGTTAGCCGATCTGCCGGAACCTGGTACTACGGTGGCTATGGCAGAGGTTCCTTCGATGTAAAGAACTACCTTTCGCGGGCGTACGACATCAACCAATGCTACGTCTGGCTCCGAGGGCCAGGCGGTGAAGACATTGGGCATTTTGGTGGCGATGGCAACGGAACGCCGCTTGCTTCTGGCGAAGAGCGAAATGTTTGGGAGTTTAGAGACCAATTGGGCTACAATCCGTCGGCTCCAAACTTCATTTATGGACTTTATACAATCACCGCGGGTTTTTATCGTTCAGATAACGTTTATCAAACATGCGAAATTGCCGAGACTGGCGCAGACAACCAAATTTCGGTGAACGTGATTGCCGACCCGGATGCCCCTGAATCGTGTTCGCCAGTTGACGACGGCGCCCATCAAACGAGCTTGACTACGGTTCATGTCTCTGGCACCGCCGTAGAATCAGATAGCTCTATTCGGAGCTATTGGACTAGGGTGGGAACATCGAATGGAAGCGGGAACATGCAAGATTGGGTTGAGCATCCTGCGAACAACCAAAACTCCTTTGATTACAACCTCACTGGCATGACGATTCCAGCAGGAACAACCGTCATTGTAACTGTTGTCGCAAGGAACATAGAGGGTTTGGACACCTTCGGCTACACGAACGGCATTCGTTGTGGAGATACGACTCCTCCTGGCCCGGTTACGGTCACGGATGATGGCCAATTCGCACCGCGAAATGACGGCATCCATTACATCACTTCGACAACTGAACCTGATGGTGGAATTCTCTCATGGTGGTCAAGAGTGGGCACGACGGCTGGTCTTGGGAATGTTCAAGATTGGGTGTCTTACAACATTCACACGTTGTCGTTCAACAACACAATCACTCCAATATCCATGCCGACTGGCGCATGGTATTACGTAACATCTGTAGCGCGAAATTACGGTGGACAAGATACATTTGGGTACAGCAACGGCATTCTGAGCCCGTTGTTCCCGGCTTCGTTTACGGTTGATGGCGGATTATACTTCGGTGGAGACGTCGGAAGTTTTGCCTACGACGATGCGAATCGGTTCATCATTTTGTGTGATGAATTTGATGCAAACGCTATTTTTCGGATCGCTGCAACTTCCCCAGTTGCTACCGGAAGTCAAATGTACTTGTTAGGGCAAACTTCAGCTTCTAGAAATGATTTGTTGGAGCTACTTCATGTGTTCAATTACGACACGAATGCTTGGGTGCAAGCTAACGCCAGGATAACCACCTTTGCTGACAGTTCATTCACACTCGCCCCAGGCGGCGGAGTAAATCCGTTTGTGAACAACGTCAATTCTCAAGTATCTGCGAAACTTTCTGCGATTCCTACCGCCGATGTTTCAGATATTGATGGATGGACGTACAGCGTAGACCGGTTCAACTGGTACATAGCTCCCTGAGCAAAAGTCCCCTCTCCTTGCCGGATGTTTGTGCCGGGAGGGAGAGGGGATAAAGGGGTGAGGGTTTTCCATTGTCCCGAGAATTTGGAAATTGAATGGAATCTTGTGGCCCCTTCTACTGTTTAGTGCCACAATCAGTTCAACAATTCTCAATAGTGAAATATGAACCCAGAAATCTCATATCCGCGTCGAAAGACTCGCGCAGTTCGAGTTGGCGATGTCTTCATGGGCGGGATTCACCCCATCCTCGTGCAATCAATGATTACCGAGGATACTCGGAACATTGATGCCTGCGTGGAGCAGATCATTGCCCTTCACAAGGTCGGATCCGAACTGGTTCGAGTTACTACGCCGAGCCTCAGCGAAGCGCAATGCTTAGAAGAAATCAGGTCCAAAGTCATTGAAAAGTACAAAGCCGTTCCGCTAACTGCTGACGTGCATCACCAGGGAAGCGACATTGCAGTCGAGGCAGCGAAGTATGTGGATGAGGTTCGGGTCAATCCTGGGCTGTTCGTTTTCCATAAGCACGGTTCTAGAGCGAAGAAGGTGCAGTCTAATGAACTAGTACAGCTATCAGCGTCACCCACTTCACCCATTTCACCCACATCACCCAATTCACCTAATTCACAAACTGCCGTCCTCGACGTCCGCGGCCGAGACGAAGCAGAGATGCTCCGCCTCAAAGAGGAACTCGAATTCTCGCCCGAAGAATGGAAGGCCGAACTTGACGCAATCGAAGAAAGCCTAGTCCCCGTTATTGAAGCCTGCAAAGCTCGTGATATCGCTATGAGGATCGGAGTCAACCACGGCTCGCTTGCCGAAAGGCTCTTGGTCACCTATGGCGACACGCCGCAAGGGCTGGTGGAAAGCGCTCTGGAATACTGCCGAATCTGTCGGAAGCACGGCTATGAAAATATCAATGTTTCGGCAAAGGCCAGCCGGGTTCAAATCAAAGTCCAGGCCAACCGTTTGATGGCGCAGAGATTGGATGCGGAAGGCTTCAACTACCCGCTCCATTTGGGTGTAACTGAAGCTGGCGACGGCGATTACGCTCGAATTAAATCAACCGCCGGCATCGCAACGCTATTGATGGAAGGATTGGGCGACACGATTCGGGTTTCCTTGGCAGAAGACCCGGTCAACGAGATTCCGGTCTGCTACGACATTCTGCAATCGCTCGGGCTCAGGAAAACAAAGGTGGAATACATCGCTTGCCCATCGTGCGGAAGGACGAAGTTCAACCTTCCTGCGGTCTTGCACGAGGTCCGCGAAGCCACCAAGCATTTGGTCGGTCTCGATATCGCCGTCATGGGGTGCATCGTCAACGGCCCAGGCGAAATGGCAGATGCCGATTATGGCTATGTCGGAGCTGCCGGAGGGAAGATCACCTTGTACCGCAAGAGGGAAGTGGTGAAAAACGGCATCCCTCAAGAAAACGGGGTTTCTGAACTTATTTCTTTGCTGAAGGAAGATGGGCTTTGGGTTGAGGCTTAGTTCTGTGGAGCCATTTATCCCTTCTCCCTTGATGGGAGAAGGACTGTGAACGAAGTGAACTGGGATGAGGGTGATTTCGGACTAGATTTGAACACCCTCACCTGAGCTTGTACCTCGCACTTCCTCTCCCATCAAGGGAGAGGATTGGTTTTCACAACATTCGAAAATTAGAGGTCATGATTCGGTAGGTGGGTCGGAACATCAGCTGGAACCCATTGGCACAAAATGTGCTCTAATGAAACCATGAAGAAGTTTTTTGCTCTCTCAATAGCTTTCACTAGCCTTGCCGTCGCTGCTCATGCGCAGGTCACTCCCGCACCATTTTTCTTTACGCCGCCTGTCATGCAAGAGGGGTTTGACACTACAATAGCTGGCCTCTACACAACTATGCCAGTTTTCGGAGTGCCAGCAAGCGCATCTGCGATCGGCACAGGCGGAATGCTCGTTGTGAGCCCATATCCTGGAGTCGTTTCTTTGCCGCATCTTATGTATGGCCGTGGAGTTGATGTCGAAATCCGAACTCTAATTCCGATGCGCAGGTTTGGCGGGTATTTTCGATCCGGTTTCTTTGGCTTGTTTTCAACTACAGCCGAATTCAGATTTTATGATGCATCTAATGTTTTGATCGGGACACCGCAAATTGTTCCAATGACAGCTGCTCTTAGCTGGGTGGGATTCACTACCGTTCCAAAATGGAATCGAGTGGAAATATACGGAAACGTCCCAGGCATTCCCGGCCTGGTCGGAATGGATTCGCTTCGAATTCGTCCTTTCTAGCAACGCATGTAGGGTGGTCTAAGTTCTATCCCATGGCTGCACTCGGGTGCAGCCATGGGATGGGTCATACTCAAAGCATGGCAACCAAGAGAGAATTCACTTCCGATGAAGCCAAGAAAATTGGCGACGCCATCGGCGTCAACTGGCAGGAAACCGACCTTGAACAGTTCCGAATGGGACTGGCAATTGAGCTAGAGCATGGCATAGGGGACCCGCGAACCAACGTCACTGGCGACGACCCGCTGCTGACGGGCAAGATAGCCTGGGCACACCTCAACGAAATCCCTGATTACTACACCCGCCTGAAGAAGATGGAAGCCGACGCAGGGTCGTGAGTTAGGTGTGGCCAAGACGGCTATCTATACGCGGCGGGAGAAAGCCAGTCATTTCCGAGCGTCCGAGTCACTATGATCTTCGCTAATAGCTTCTTCACATTGCCTCGGACCGAATTCACGCCTTTCTCAGATTCAAGCCATATGGTTTGTGCGTCCTTTCGACTCCTGGGCAAACGCATATAACAGTTAATCGCATCTCTCAAGAGCCGATCCTTTATAGTAAAGGATTTCATATCACCGTAGTAGAGTGAGAACCTCAGTGCATCATGGTCGCTAAGGAGGAGATAGTCTTTCCCTTTGCCATCTGTGTAGACCCGGGAGGCGAGAAAAACGGCCGACTCGCGAAGGTCTATTTGATAAGGTTTTGGTGCATCGAGCAGCTTGACAAGGTACTTCTCACAGTCCGATGGCTCTTGAGTGTCATACCCGAAATCCAATCCATAAACCCCGGTAGGCAGACCCTGAAAGAGGTAGCAGAGGCTTGCCAACTGCGATTCCATCGGGCGCAAAACTGAACGGTATTCGTTCCACGTTTGGCATGGTGCGACACAAGTCGCTGCAATCAGGACCAGGGTAAGAAGCGACGGTAATGTGCGCATGGTTCATTATACGTTTGAAGGGCAGGCTCACCCGTCGCTAGGCTAAAATGGGCTCGGAGACATTTGAAGGAAACACCATTTCGAACTGACGTCGTTCTAGGCTGGATCACTATAGTTTGGTCTTGCTTTTGCGGTATTGGTCTCATCATTCTGAGCATTTTGCTTGTCTCAACTTTTCCAGTCCAGCCAATGATCTTCCAGATGGATGGGCTCCCCACTGGAAACTCGCAGCCGAATGATGTTGGTTCGAAGTTGACTCTTCTCGTCCTAGGAATCTTGCTCGTCACTGTGATTCAGGTTGCAATTGGAATTGGGATCAAAAAGAGCCGGACA
>JANNJE010000425.1:0-2008 GCA_031405735.1 Armatimonadota bacterium
CGCCTACGACCCATGGGATGAAAACTATTTTCAGCGGTTCACTCGAGCTCAGTTCCTTATCGTGCCCCATGGGCCGATTACGAATGCTGAGAGGTGGAAGATCGCACAAGAATTCCGGAATCCTGTCATCCGAGTTTCCGGAAGCGGAGGAACGCCTGGCACTTTTGCCCCTTTCAGATTCGATTGTCCAAATGCCGTTATGACCGCGTTATACCGAGAGGAGAGTGGACATGCCGGTCAGCATGTTGAGAATTACGCTGGAGTTGACATAGAGCACCCCTACATCGTTCGGTTTTTGGAACTCAATGGTGAACCTGCAAGCTCATTCCTCGAAGTAAGCGACCAAGTTGCCAGAGCGTTTCGAACAAATCTCTTGGGGCAGATAGAATCCGAGCTTCCTGTGACTTTCGAAGGTGGAGTTTCCATGATTCCTGTGGAACTCGGCCCGAGGCAAATCGCCACGATCTACCTCGATATCGTAGAAGGACGAAAGCAGCCCCGAAACCTCGACGAGCATCGAGAAGTTTGGGCGACAGTTCATCGAGTCACGGACTGAGTGTCCGCGGACCTTGTGTCCCGAGAATCGGGACGCTCCATTTGTAGAAAGCAGGTCCTCACGGTAAACTCCCAGCTTCCATGACCATCGAAGAACAGCTAGCCCTACTCAGAAGAGGGACGAGCGAGATCATTTCTGAAGCCAATCTTGCAACCAAGCTCAAAAGCGGCAAACCGCTTAGAGTGAAACTTGGCGTTGACCCGACAGTTGCTCACGTCACGCTTGGCTGGGCTGTTGTTTTGAGGAAACTGAGGGATTTTCAAAGGCTGGGGCATACCGCAGTGCTTATCATTGGCGATTTCACTGCCATGATCGGTGACCCGAGCGGCAAAAGCAAAACCCGGCCTCAACTCAGCCGCGAAGAAGTTCAAAAGAACGTCGAAGCTGTTAGCAAGCAGGTTTACAAGATTCTCGACCCCGATAGGACCGAAATTCGCTTTAACGGCGATTGGCTGGGAGAGATGGGATTTGCCGAAGTCATCAAACTCGCCGCAAAAACTACCGTCGCCCGAATCATGGAGAGGGACGACTTTACAAACCGCTTTACTGACCACAAGCCCATCGCCCTTCATGAAATCCTCTATCCGCTTTGCCAAGGCTACGATTCGGTGGCTGTGGAATCTGATATTGAGCTTGGTGGAAACGACCAAAAGTTCAACAACCTAGTCGGGCGAGATTTACAAGGCCATTACGGACAAGAGCCTCAAGTTGTGATTCTCAGTCCATTGCTTGTTGGCACCGATGGCAAAGAAAAGATGTCGCAATCGCTGGGGAACTACATTTCGGTAATTGACTCGCCCAACGAGATGTACGGCAAAACCATGTCCATCCCTGATGAAACCATCGAAAACTGGTTCGAGCTTTGCACTGATGTTCCGATGTCCGAGGTAAAGGAGTTGCTTGTTGAAGGCAAGAACCCGAGGGACGCGAAGATGCGGCTTGCCAGGGAGATCGTGGCACTCTACCATTCTCGTGAAGCAGCGCAAGAGGCAAACGAATACTTCGTGACCACGTTCAGCAAGCGAGAGCAGCCTGTTGCCCGCCAGCTTCTTTGCCGTTTGCCCGCAATCCGATTCAAAGGTTGCCGTTTCCTCGGCAGAAGCGGTTCCAATGGGCTCGGCTTGCAAATGCGGGAAAACCGAGTTCAGGCATACCATGTCACCGTTCGCATGCGTGTAAACAAGGTTTTGACTCTGAATAAGGTTTTGGATCAGCGGGTCCAAGTGCTGGCTGCCGGTGTGGGCAAAAAACACGACAAGCGGCTCCCCAGCCTGACGCCCCGGGAAAAAAGATGCGGCCTTTTGATAGTGAAAAAACTGCTGAATATCCTTCACGAATGTTTTAAGGTCTTCGAACAAAACCTTACGGGCAGGACTCAGCGGCTTGGATGATGCTGGCGCCGCGGACTGGGTCTCGACATTCCGAAAGGCGTACGCAACGCCGTATTGCTTG
>JANNJE010000426.1:0-11652 GCA_031405735.1 Armatimonadota bacterium
CAGAAATGCCCCCCAATTTTCCGTAGAAAGAAACCGTGAGATAGCCAGCCGTATAGGCCCCTACTTGATAAAATGCAGCATGGCCGATGGAAAATTGGCCGGTAATGCCATTGATCAAATTAAGGCTAACGCTGAGAGTTATGTAAAGCCCAGCTAAAACTATGAGCCTTTGAGAAAAATCTGATGCTCCCTGAGACACGACATCCAATAGCAGTACTGCCCCAAGCGCAAGCAGAATGGATCCGATGCGCACCAGCCAGAACTTCAAACCTTTTCCACCTTTGTCGAGCCCATGATTCCACCGGGCCGGAACAGCAGCACGGCAATAAGAATGACAAAGGCGATGGCGTCCTTATATTCGCTCTTTCCAGCCCAAATCACGAGCACTTCAGAGACGCCCATCAATAGCCCACCAAGTACAGCCCCTGGTATGTTGCCTATGCCACCAAGAACTGCGGCGACAAACGCTTTTACGCCCGGTTGGACTCCGTAAAACGTGGTCAAGGGCGTACCCATAAATGTCGCCGCCATCATTGAACCTGCACCTGCCAAAGCCGAACCAATGATAAATGTCAGAGTCACTACTTTGTTTACATTGACTCCCATTAGCGAAGCGGAGTCAAAGTCATGCGAGACGGCTCTCATGGCTCGGCCTGCGGAAGTCTTCGAGACGACAAACCACAGCAATGCCATAAGGCTCGAAACCGTCAGCAACATGATGAGCTGGCCCGTGGGGATATTGATTCGAATCGCGCTGTTTGTCGCCTTTCCCTTCAGCGTGTTGTAATTTCGCTCTTGCACTTGGAAAGCGTTTCTTAACTCGACACCTTTTGGCGACAGGTTGAATTCGTCAGGTTCGATTATCTTTTGAGCTTCGTATTCAGCCTTTGTCTTCTCAAAAGCACCCTTTGCATTTTGTGCTTCGGTTACCAGAGCAGGGTTCTCTCCGCTCAAACTGAATCCGACTGGTTCTCTGAACGGATTGACCTTTTCTGAAATGCTGGGCGGAGGCGATACCGGCAAAAATAGCTGGCCGCCATATTGCAGCGAAAGAGATATGCCGATTGCCGTGATAAGGGAAGCGATTCTTGGCTGATTCCGCATCGGCCGATATGCGAATCTTTCGATGAGCACGCCGACGCCTGCGCAAACGACCATGCTGGTGAGAAGCATGATTGCCAAAACCAAATGCAGGGAAATTGTCGGTGTGGTCGTGGCATTTGGCGTAAACCCAAAGAGCCATGAAACGAACAAAGCAACGTACGCGCCTAACATATAAATTTCGCCATGGGCAAAATTGATCAGGCGAAGAACGCCGTACACCATGGTATAGCCAAGTGCAATCAGCGCATAAATGGCACCCAATAAGATGCCATTTGTAAGCTGCTGTGGCAGGGCTGAAAAATCTAGCCCTGCCACATAGGGAAGCAATGAACTCATTCGTTATTTCACTTCAGATGGTTCGTATGCCTTTTTGAAGACTTGATTTTTTATCATGTCAAGTCCGACGACTAGCGCTCGCTTTTGCGGATTTCCGCCAGCGCCTTTGAGCGTAATTGAACCGGAAACTCCTGCGAAATTCTCCGTGTTCTCAAGTGCTGTGATGATATCCTTAGAATTAAGAGCAGTTGCTCGTTTCAATGCATCAAGCGTTAGCTTGACGGAATCATAGCCTAAGGCTCCCATTGTCGTTCCGGGAAGGTTTCCGCCGTTGCCAGCTTGCCAGTTCTTGATGAAGTCCTTTACTTCAGGCCGCTCTTCATAGTTATTATAGTGGTTGCAGAAAAATCCCTTTAGGATCGCTTCGCCGCCGCTAGTGAGAATGTCTCTGCTGTCCCAGCCGTCGCCACCGTAAAGCTCCATGTCTAGGCCAGCTTCTTTCGCTTGACGAGCAATTGGCCCAACCTCATTAAAGTAACCGCTGAGGAACAATCCATCAGGATTCTTGCCTTTGATATTGGTCAACTGGCTGCTGAATTGAGTTTGCTTCGACTCGTAGAACTGCTCATCAACAATTTCGCCGCCAAGCTTAATGAAATAGGCACGAAAACTGTCGCTCAACCCTGTTGAATACGGCTGCTGCTTGTCCGTCATGATTGCGATTTTTCGCTTTCCTCGCTCTTCATAGGCGAACTTCGCCATTACTGGACCTTGAAAAGCGTCGGTATAGCAAACCCTAAACAGGTGTCCGCCAATGTCCGTCAGGTCAGTTCGTGTAGCTCCTACGGCTACTACTGGAACACCCTTTTCAAATGCGCTTTGCGCCATCTGAGCCGTGATTCCCGATGCTACTTCGCCGATTACGACCAACGCACCTTCTGAAATCAGTTTTTCACAAGCAGTCTTTCCCTTTTCTGGTGCGGATTGACTGTCTTCAATTTTCAGAACGACGTTTCGGCCATTTAGGCCGCCTGCAGCGTTGAATTCTGCGATTGCCATTTTGGCTCCGATCTCGCAATCTCCGCCCCAGGGTTTGAGATCGCCATTGAGCGAAGCTACCAATCCGATAATGATGTCGCCGCTACCGCTGTCTGTATTTCCGGCTGCAACCGGCATTGGGCGTTTTGCTGCAGTGGGAGTGGTCGTTGTGCTCGTGCTTGCAGCACCATCAGTGTCAGTCTTTGCAGGGCATCCGCAAAGGATTGCCGCTGCTGGAATGATTAGGGCAACTAGTGTCGCCAAAGTTAAATTTCTCTTGATTTTCACATTTCACCTGCTGTCTCGTCTCGTTAAGGGACTGTGAGAAATTCGAGTATACAGAACTCGCGCACCTTTTCGTAAGCGTTCTTTACTCGATTGCACACATTTCCACTAAAAATTGTCACAATGCCCTAGACTCGCTCCCTTCAACACCGAGAAAACACGAAATGTCCCTAGAACAAGTTGAACAATTTATTCGCGAAGCGCAACAGACTATGCAGACTGGGCACTTCGCTCCTGCGCTTGAACTTACTGAGCAAGCATTAGCTCTTGACCCAACATCGAGCGATGCGCACGTCTTGATGGGAGTCGCACTTGCCCAGCTCAACCGCCCGGAAGAAGCAACCCAAGCCTTTCTGGCGGGAATCCGATTCGGTCCTCAAAATACAAAGGCATTTTTTAATTTGGCAGTTCACTATCATCAACAGGGACAAAAGGCACTTTCCGAGGAAATGGCCAGAGAAACTTTGCGGATTAATTCGGATCATCCGGGTGCAAAGTCTTTGCTGGGGGGAAATGATTCTGCAAACGAGCCAGATTCTCAGATGATGCGCGAGGTACCTCGCACCAGTTCTGAAACGGAGCCTGGGGCTCCAAACAATGCGAGATCCCAGACAACCGCGACTTTTCGACCTGGCTACGATGCATCAACTGAAGGCAGCCTTCAATTTGTCGAGAGAATGGGGAAGGGTTGGGTTTTCATTGGAATGTCGCTAGCTTTGCTTTCTCTCCTGATCGGATTTTTTGCATGGGCTGATTTCTTGCAGGTTCTTTCTCAAATTGGGGTCGGAGGCGACCCAAACGCTATCGGAGCAATGATTGAGTCGTCAAACACTTGGCTTTCGGTTCTATCTACACTGATCAGCTTAATCAGTTTGCTTTGGATGATTTTCGATGTAATTCATCGTCGTGGAAATTGGCTTTGGATGCTTCCTTACGTGCTTTGCTGCTGTTGCAGCTTTGGAGGAGTTTGCCAGCTGATCTACCTTTGGCAAGGCAGAAAGTAGCGAAAGTCGCCACAATCCGTCGTATAGTATTTACACGATCCGCAAATTGAGAAAACAGTATGATTTTGCCAACACTTTTTTCGTTGCTCGCCATTGGAGCACAGTCGTCACCAGTTGACGTGCCGTTTCGCCTTGCAGAAACAGCCATCATCGTAGATTCCGTGGTCAACGGCAAAAAAGCTGCGCTCATGTTCGATACTGGATTCGGAGGCTCGGTAATCGTTGATTCTTCGTTGAACATTGGCGAACCGACTGGCAAAATGGGCTTGAGAGACTTCGTCGGCCAATTTGAAGCAGACACAGTCAAGATAAAGACTTTGAAACTTGGATCAATGACCATTGATCCGACCGGGATGGACGCCGTCAAAGTTCCGGGACAAGACAACACAATGTCCTACGGAATGAACTGCATGGGAATCATGGGTTTTGAAGTCATCTCAAAGTACGTTACAGAGATTAGTTTTGAAAAAAGCAAGTTTATTTTTCACCCAAAATCTGTAGACATAACGAAGAGGATTCCAGACAACAAGCGAACATTTTTGGCCAAATTGCTTCCTGTCGGGCATAGTTCTTTGGAAATGCTCGTAACGGCCTCCAACGGCAAGCAGATGATTCTCGCACTAGATACTGGGAATTCATTTTATGCGACCACGCACAAGGATGTTTTGGAAAGAATTGGGATTTGGGAACCGGGCAAGGAACCAAAGTTCATGCGCTCGGCATTTGTAGCTTCTGGTGAGGTGGCAAGTTGGTATTGCCGGTTCAAAGATTTGAAGATTTATGGCGTCCCTGTTCCAGACAGCACTTGGAGCATCATTGACCTGCCCTCAAGTTCGGCAGAACACGATGGCACGGTCGGGTTTGGATTCTTGAAGAATTTCAATATTACAATTGACTATGGACGCAGGCGAGTTTGGCTAGAAAACTTTACTGGGCAAACGGGAAGCGAGCCGGAAGCTGATGTGGGATTGATTGTTGGACCTCGAAATGAAAAAGTTGTTGTATATCGAGTGGCACCCGAAAGTCCTGCAGCGAAGGCTGGAATCAAAATTGGCGATGAGCTGCTTTCCAAAGATGGAGCCGATGTCGTAAATATAGGATTTCGAAGATTCATGAGCTTTTTCGACGGCCAACAAGGAACAAAGGTTAGTTTGGCAATGTCTCGAAATGGGCAATTGATGCGTTATGATTTAACCCGCGAATATCTGGTCAACGAAGCGAAATAGCCTGAATTAAGCCCCCGCCTTTTTCGAGGAACGAGAAAGAGTAGGGGGTTGGGGGTGGAATCAATCAGGATCGTTGCATTAACTCTCATGGCACCGAGTCAGGATTTCATTTTGGCTAGCTATTTACGGCCCAACTGGACTTTTTCTGGCTCTTTGAACTCCTCACCCAACCCTCTCCTCTTGTTCAAGCTCGTTCCTCGCGAACAAAAGGAGAGGGCTTCATTATTAATCCAAGAATTTGCCAATCGCCCGATCCAGCATTTCCTCAGTCAATCGGCCTGTAAACGTGTTTTGTTGGCTAGGATGGTAGCAGCCGATAATCTTGGTACCATTTTCCAGCGTGGATACGGCTTCATGCCCGAATTTTGGCACTGGTCTAACTTCTAGAGCAGCGAACAGAGCATTCCAAGCAAGGCTTCCAAGACATAAATTGGCTTCCCATTTTCTTGAAAACAGGATTGCATCAAGATAAGGCTTGCAATTCATGAGTTCGCTTGGAAGCGGCGTATTTCCAGGCGGAGCGCAATGGCAAATTGCCGTAATAGCTACTCCTTTGAGGACCAAACCGTCGTCCTTCGAAGCTGATTCAGGCTGATTTGCGACTCCAGCCTTGTGCAGTGCCCGAAACAGCCAATCGCCAGAGCGATCTCCCGTAAACATTCTTCCCGTCCGGTTTGCCCCATGAGCTGCCGGAGCAAGCCCGACAATGAGCCGATCCGCCTCCGGGTCGCCGAAATGCGGCACTGCTTTGCCCCAGTAGTCCCACTCCATGAACTGGCGGCGTTTTTCCCGGGCGACGGACTCTCTCCACTCCACTAAACGCGGACACTTCCGACAAGCGACGATTGCGCTGCATTCTTTCTCCCAACCAAACCGCCTTGTTTCCGCTTGTTCGTCCATACTCATTGCACATGCCGATTTATGAGTATGAACCAGACGACCGTGATTGCCTGCTGTGCGAAGGCCGCGTTGACGTGATTCAGGGCATTGACGAAGAATCTTTGAATACTTGTCCTTGGTGTGGACTCTCAGTTGTGAGGGTCATTTCTCGCGCAAGTTTCAACATCAGAAAGTCCGTTGATCCTGTTTCAGCGGCGAAAAAGGGCTTTTCTACGTTTCGGAAATTGGAAACGGGCAAATGGGAAAAGGTGGCGGGTCCCGATATTGCGTCGGATCAGCCACCTCTTCCAAAGGGCGAATTGAACTTAAACGATTTTGACGATTGAGAAATCTAACCTACTTTCGAATAATCGCGACTTTTTGTTTAATGTTCATTGGCCTTCCAGCACCACCATTTTGGCCCGGCATCGTGCCATTTACGACGACGTTGACCGTCGCATTTTGAAGCGAACAATCTCCCATCCTCAAGAACATTGTCCCGGTTCCGCTAATCTTCATTTGTCCAGATGTAGACGCCAAAGTAACGCCGATCTGGGCGCAATCCTGGCCGCCAACCAACTTCGTACCCACTAGCTTGTAGGTCGTTTTCAGGTTCATTCCCATTCCGCCACTAGCGTTCCCAGCCCATGTCTGGCCGATTTTTACTGCCTTTTCGGGAAGCTGAACATTATTAAATTGCTGAGCAGCCTGAGCATTGCCGCCGATCACTTTGCCCCGGTTATCAATCTTGAAAGTCGTCTTTGTCGGTTTTCCGCCACCCGGTGCTCCCGCAGGGGGTGTGGTTGTGTATTCAACATCTGCAGTATCGCCCGCGACTTTTTTAACTACCGAAGTCATGGATACGTTTATTCCTGCGGGCATCATATCACCGCTCATCGTCATTTGATACTTTGCAGTGTCGCCAACCTTGAACTTCATTCGTAACAGGTACGAATCGCCAGTCCTCTTAACTTGCGCGTATGCGGGTAACGAGGCGGAAGTAACGATCATCGCACTCAAAAGGCAGGATGAAAAAAATCTAGTTGCATTCATAGTTATTGCTCTTACGTACTGACGGCAAAAAACGTTCAACGACTCCCAAAAGTCCCCTAATGAACCCGTCGCAAAGTTAATTCAATAAAAACCAAGCTGTTTGGCGGTATCGCCGTGTTCGTGCTGTTTCCAAAACCGATAATGGGTGGAATTCTCATATATCGGACGCCTCCTTCTTTCATTCCAACCGTACCCGAAGAGAGTCCGCTAGGTACAACTCGGTCGCCTTCTTTGAGCTTCGGGCCAATGCGAAACGTGACCGGCTTTTTCAAGTCCTGGCGCGTGTCGGCAACCTTTCCGTTTGCCAACTTTAGGGTGTAATTCACATCAACAAGGCTGCCATCCTTTGCTACGGCGCCACTTCCAATTTTGATGTCTCGCTTGTCAAACATGGATTCTTCGCCTTTCTTCACAACTTCAAGAAGTTTGATTGTGAAATAAAGATCTGCGCCTGGAAGTATTTTTTGGCCTTGTCCTTGCTCGCCATAAGCGAGGTTAGTTGGAATTTCGAGTTTTCGTGTGCCGCCGACCTTCATTCCGGTTATTCCGATTTCCCAACCAGGAATGACTTTGTATCCACCAATAGTGAATGAGAGCGGACTACCGCCTTCGATGTCGTTGCTGTCGAATTGAGTTCCGTCCTTTAGCGTCCCTGTGTAAGTAACGAAAACTAGGTCGCCTTCCGCAGCAAGTTGACCTTTGCCGACTTCTACGTCAACCTTTTTCAATGCCTTTAATTGACGGATGTTCATGGAAGCATCCGCGCTCTCTGTGGTGGCAGAGGCGTTGGCTGCTGATTTTGGTTCTTTGTTGCAGCCAATAACTGCTAAAGTTGCCAACAAAGCAACAAGAAAAACATTAGCACGATTCATCTGCTTCAAAATGTACCCTAGGCAGTACCTACGTTGGCTAAGGAAGCTTTCGGTACAATTCCGTGTCTTCATGTCCAAGTCAAAAAACAAAGACGCCCCAAAAGTTCCCAAGACCATTGAGAACCGAAAGGCGAGGTACGAATACGAGCTCATTGAAACGCATGAGGCTGGCATCATGTTGGTTGGATGCGAAGTCAAAAGCGTATTTCTTGGAAGGGTTAACCTAGTAGATGCGTATGTAAAGGTTACAAAAGGCGAACTCTGGCTTCATGAACTTGACATCGAGCCATATGAAAATGCAGGCAACTACCGACCGGAACGTCGGCGAGATCGCAAGCTGCTTATGCATCGTCGGGAAATTGATCAACTTGCGCGAAAGAGCCAAGAAAAGGGACTTTCAATCGTTCCCACAAAACTCTATTTCAAAAATGGAAAGGTAAAAGTGGCTATTTGCCTTGCACGTGGAAAACGCGAATACGACAAGCGCGAGCAGCTTAAAAAGGATGACACGCGCAAGGAAATTGAGAGAGCGCGAAATATTCGGAGGGTTTAGCCTCAATATCCATGGTCCGCTTGCCGAAAATTCAGATGGTAGGGGGAAAAGCTATGACAACCTCAGATGTTTTGAGTATTGGTACTCCGGTTTCGCTGATTGGAATTAGAAATGGAGAACCTCGCACCGCAATCGGCACTGTATGCGCTGAAGTGCCGCTGATCGTAGAAATCTCTGTTTCAGACACCGACTGGGCTACAAAAGGCGAGAGCCTGAAAGTACTGTTCCAAAATTCCGGTAACTTTGAAACTGTAGATTCAAACATCCTTTCGGTAACAAAGTTTTCGGGCAAAGTTCGAATTGAACTCGAACACGTGTCTTGGGAAAAGTCCAACCGAAGGAGCTACGAACGCAAGATCGCAAAAGTTTTGACAAAATGTCGTTTTGTCTCCGAAGACTCAGACGGTATATGCATAAGGGAATTTACGGTAACGACAAACGATATTTCTTTAGGCGGAGCATGGGTTCAAGCCGATGCAGAAATTTGCAAAGGCACAATCTTCAATTGCGAATTGTCAGTAGGACCGGATTCAATTGTCAAAGTTCTGGGAGTCGTGGCATGGGTTGATCCAAATGGCAAGGGTTTTGGAGTTGAGTTTCTCAACTTCCTTGGCGATTCATATTCAATCTTGCAAAGTTTCATTTCAAAGCTGGCGGCGTAGCACGCCAAGTTCCCTCAAAAATAGTTTCAGCGGGGCCGGACATGATCGCATGTCCAGCCCCGTTTATTTCAATTTGAAGCTGGCCCCCAGGAAGTTCAACGGTTACCGCACGATCCGAACGTCCCGTCTTCCAGCCAGCAGCCGTTACGGCACAAGCACCAGTACCGCAAGCCAAAGTTAGCCCTGCTCCTCTTTCCCACGTACGCTGAATGATGCGGTCTCTTTCGACCATCTGTGCGAGGTGCACATTGATTCGGTTAGGAAACAAAGGGTGATTCTCAACTTTCGGACCGAATTCCGTAAGATCAACTTTTGAAACATCTTCCACAAAGAACACGACATGTGGGTTTCCAACTGACAATGCAGTTCCAATCCATTCCGTTCCGCTAACATCTAACGATTCATCTATGAATGGTTCTGTACGTGCGGCGAATCCAACATTCTCTGGATCGAAGGAAATTGGACCCATGTCCACTCGAACTTGCCTATATTCTGAAACGTGTAGCTCAAGGACTCCGGCCCCTGTTTCACATAGAAAAGTCGCTTCATTTGAATATCCCTCATCCCGAATGAATTGAGCTATGCACCGAATTCCATTCCCGCACATTTCGCTAGAAGTTCCGTCAGGATTAAACATCAGCATCTGAAAAGCTGATTTCAATCCTTTGCACAGAATCAAAAGTCCATCCGCACCGACTCCAAATTTTCGATTGCAAACCTGTTTTGCAAATATTGCAAGATCAACCGGAGTCAGATCATTTGCAATTCCGTCAATCAAGACAAAATCGTTGCCTATGCCGTGAACCTTAAAGAACGGAATCAATCGTCGTCACTATGCGAATCGCCTTCCCCATTTGTGCGATATGAGCTGATCTCATTCGCCGGGACAATGCTGGCGACTGCATGTTTATAAACAAGTTGAGTCGGCTTCCCGGGAGAGTCCAGCAGAACTGTAAAAGCATCAAATCCGCGTACGTGCCCCCTTAATTGAACGCTGTTTGTCAAATAAATTGTTACCGCAATCCCTTCTTTGCGAACCTGATTCAGGAACATATCCTGAAGGTTGATTGATTTTCCCATTGGTCAGACTCCTCCATTAAAAGAAAGCCTCAAACGGATCGCCGACAAAAATTCGGCTCGCGTATCGGCCTCCAAAATATTTACATTTGGTTCCGAACGAATCCAAGTTCGCTGCCGCTTGGCATAACGCCTCGTTTCCGTTTCGATGCTAGAAAGAGCCTCTTCCCCGACGATCTCACCTTCTAACAAGCGAAGAATAGTGCGGTAACCGATGGCTCGAAACGCCGGAGCTTCTTTGGGAACCCCTTGTTCGATCAGCCGCCTTACTTCTTCGACAAACCCTTCTTCCATCATTGCACGAAGCCGTGTTCCAATGCTACGGTCGGTCGCCTCAACGGACGGCAAAAGGGCAAATTTCAACTTCCGAAACGGTGGAAGTGTAAATTGAAAATCGTTTGCACTTCGCAATCTCTCCAGGGCGCGAGTGACGCGCACTGGATTTGCAAGATCAGCGTAGGTTGATGGGTCAAGCCTTACTAGCTCGTCCGCTAGGCTTGTCAGTCCTTCTGTTGCCAGTTGATCCTGAAGCTCCCTTCGGAGCCCAGGGTCGGGCTCGCCAGACATTTCTGAAAACTCTTCGAAGAGTGCGCGAACGTAAAGCCCTGTACCGCCAACAATAACTGCACTTTGCCCTGCTTTGAAGCAGGTTTCTAGGTGGGGAAGAACATACCGAATCCATTGCCCGACTCCAAATTGCTCCTGGGGGTCAACCAAATCAATTCCCAAATAACGATCAATTGACTTAGACTTTGAAGTGCCAATATCAAATCCACGATAAACCTGAAAAGCATCCGCGTTGATTAGCTGTGCCGAAATTTCAGTGGCAAGCGATTCAGCTACGAATGACTTTCCCGAAGCAGTCGGGCCGAGAATTCCAATCAAAAGTGGAGCTGACGTACTAATTGACTTTTTTCACGCCGTACGGCTTTTCTTTTACCGCCGAAACATCAATTTCATTTTTGAAAGTCAATTCGCCAACTTGCTTTGATTTGCGGAAGATGCCACGGACTTCGACTTTGTCGCCAACCTTTAGAGGCGGCTTTTGCTCGCCGTGGCTAAAGCCATTGATCGTCTTGTCATCTTCCTTAACCTTAAAAACAAAGTACAAATTGCCTTTCTTAGAAGTTTTTTGCTCGAATTCGGAAATCTTGCCAGTTAGAAAAGCGGCTTTCCCGTCATTGGCGTCCGCATGTAGGAGTAGGCCTTTGACGGTCAATGCCTCTTCGGCGGCAATTGCCAAAATTGTAATCGCAGTGAAAAATGAAAGAGTTAGAAGTTTATTCATATCAATAGGTTATCAGAGATTTGATAGGATATCCAAGCAAATTTTCTCTTCCGTTCAAAAATGATAGCTCAACCATAAACCCGAATCCGCAAACGGAGCCATTTAGACGTTCAATCAATCGAGCGGCGGCGGCGGCAGTTCCCCCAGTCGCAAGCAGGTCGTCAATGACGTACGCCCGCTGGCCTGGGTTAATCGAATCTGTGTGCATCTCAACGGTATTGGTGCCGTATTCCAACGCATATTCTTCGGTAATCCGGTCGTAGGGGAGCTTTCCAAGTTTTCGTGCCATTGCAAAAGGCAATCCCAGTTGAAGTGCTGCCGGAACACCAAAGACA
>JANNJE010000427.1:0-4309 GCA_031405735.1 Armatimonadota bacterium
TCTAGCGTGAGAGTCTTTAATCCGTCTCTGCCAACACGCCGAACCCAATCACGTGGGACATTGAGAGCAACCATTGGAAGTCTGTGTTTCTTCGACGCTTCAAAAATAGGGCGGTAGAGCGCGAAGTCAAATCCCCATTGCCCTTTCCAGTCTGCGTTCTTAATGAATTCTTCCTCGCTCCACCATCCAAGCGTCCAAGGGTTTAGCTGCTTTTGAACTGGACGGGTGAACATTTCAAAGCCAACAACAACATCTCTACCGCGCTTTACAAGTGCTTCAATGATTGCCGCTTGCATTTTGTGGTGCGCCAACCGGTCGTGGCTTTCACCGAGAAAGACAAATCGTTGTCCATCGGCTGCGGCCGCGATGTCATCAACTGAAGCTTTTGCACCAGATCGTAAGTCCATGATGTCTTCTAGAGCAACTGATATTTTCCCCGGCCTACCAATTTCAAGGGAAAGTGGGTCTGGAGCAGGTTTTTCTTGTGGAAATGGAAACGCCAATCCGAGAATTGCAAATGAGAGTGCAGGAATCATCATGATCAGCGTACCGCGAAATGCTTGGAACCTAGTTTTTATGCGAAAATTGCTAGAAGTGAAGTCTTCAAATCTCGCGCCAATTCTGATGATCTCGCTCTTAATTGGAGTTTTGGCGATGCTCACGTCCTGTCAATCCCAAACTACTCCGATTTCTGCGAGCAAATATTCGGGCGGAGCAAGCGCAGATACGACTTCAACACCCGAAGGCAAACTTCATGACCAATTGAGTTCTGGGAGCTTTCAAGCTGAAGCGTCCGTTTCTTCAATCACAGTTGCGTTTGGAACGGCCGAATTGCTCTCGAAATCTTTGAAGCAAGGTGAAGCTAGTGTTGCGGTATTGGACGTTGTTGAAGTGCTGAACTTCTGCGGAAAGTCAATGACTGAACTGATTGACGACAGTCCAGAAGTGGCGGAAATCAAGAAGAACTTTGCCAAATTTGACGATCAAAGAATAAAGGCGGTTGAAGTCGCAAACGATTGTTTGCACGATCTTGATGAAGCCAACGGAATCCTTGATTCGTTGAAGCCTGATTTGAATGGTGATGCCCTTGGTGATCTAACTCTGCTTCAAACTCAGATTGCTGAAGCAATGGACGATGTTATTGGAACAATTGAGGGATACGGCGGGAAAGTTGAACCTGTAGGTTAACTGACTTCAAGTGACCTCCCTCCTTTTCTCTTTTGTCGAAAAAGAGGGAGGGCAATTTTGGTGGTACCGGGGATGGGACTCGAACCCACATGAGTTTAAGCTCAACGGTGTTTGAGACCGCCGCGTCTACCATTCCGCCACCCCGGCAAGGAACTGAGAGGATACCTCGGGGAGGCGTACGGGGTATGGGGTCTAGGGTTTAGGGGATTCGTCGTTAGTTGTTGGTTGTTAGTTGTGAGCATTCTCGCGTAACTTCCATATGAAAACCCCAAACCCTATACCCTTTCAGGAGAAACATTCACCAAAATTCCTTCCGAATCTCGGACAAACGTCTCTCCAACCCGCTCGGAAATTATTGGGTCAATATGAAATCCGTTCTCGGCCAAAAACTCGCAGTATTCAGCCTCTTTTCCCTTTGGAATGGACACTGAGAAGGCAATATCATTGTTCCCTTCTTCAACAAAGTACAGCGAGAGCGGCCCAGCGGCCACTTCGACAAATTGGTCGTTGCTCTTGGACACGGTCCCGCCAAAGCAACGGGCAAACCGTTCGGCTGCGCCCACTTTGTCGGTCACTCCTATGGCGATATCGCCAGTCATTTTGATTTCCATTTTGCAATCATACCGAGGCTTCGCGACCTGCAGGTTCAACCAAGTAAACTCCCACCATGAAAGTTCTCGTCGCCGACAAGTTTGAAGCTAGCGGGATTGCCGGACTCAAAGCCATTGGAGTCGATGTTGATTATCAGCCAGAACTCAAAGACGATTCGCTTCAAGCTGCAATTCAGCAATCGGGCGCAGAGGTCTTGGTCGTGCGAAGTACGAAAGTAACCGCCCCGATGATGCAATCAGATCAACTTGCGCTAATCATCCGAGCTGGTGCAGGATACAACACGATTGATGTTGCCGCTGCGAGCGAAAAGGGAATACAGGTTTCGAATTGCCCAGGCAAGAATTCTCAAGCCGTAGCTGAACTGGCATTTGGACTCATCATCGCCGCCGACAGGCACATCGCTAATTGTGCGATTGACCTTCAAAATGGCAAGTGGAACAAGAAGTCCTACAGCAAAGCCAAAGGGCTCTTTGGCAGAACTCTAGGACTAGTTGGCATGGGGAAGATCGGTCAAGAGATGATTGTCCGCGCCAGGGCTTTTGGCATGAACGTAGTGGCATTTTCAAGGTGGATGACCCCAGATATTGCCGCTGCGCTTGGAATAGGGCGCGCATCGAGTTTGACTGAACTTGCACAGATGAGCGATTTTGTTTCGGTGCATGTGAGCCTTAGTCCGGAGTCGCGTGGGATGCTGAAGGCTGACTTCTTCGACAACATGCGCGAGGGTGCCATTTTTATCAATACTAGCCGCGCTGAAGTTGTCGAAGAGTCAACCCTTTTGGCTGTTCTAAAAGCTGGAAAGATTTCGGCAGGTCTTGATGTTTTCGCTGCCGAGCCCGAAGGCGGCGAAGGAGAATGCCATACCGAACTCGCTCAACTCCCAAATGTGGTCATCACGCATCACATCGGCGCGTCAACTGAACAAGCGCAAGAAGCTGTTGCGGCTGAGACGGTTCGGATTGTTAGCGAATTCAAACTAACTGGCACTGTCCCAAATGTTGTCAACGTAAAGAGAGCTGAAGTTGCAACGCACGTGCTCATTGTTCGGCATATTGATAAGCCCGGCGTGCTTGCTGACGTTTTGTCTGTATTAAAGTCCGAAGGTATCTCAGTCCAAGAAATGGAGAATGTCATTCTAGCTGGGGCAAAGGCCGCGATTGCTCAAATCTCAGTTGATAAGGCTTTGTCGCCAGATGCCATGTTCCGCATCAAAGGGAACGATAATGTGTTCGATGCGAGCGTCTTTGCGATAGAGAAGTAACGCTTACCCCTTCCTCCCTTGGGAGGAAGGGGTTTGGGGATGGATGGTTTTCAGAGAGGTCGCCAATGAAGCTAAGGAATCAACCAAGAGCAATTCTGAGCATACGGCTGTTTGCAATTACCTTTCCACTTCTTGTGTCTAACGGCTGTTCAAAAAATCAGCCTGCACCAATTCAAACTCAGAATTCGCAATCCAAAACTGCACAAGATTCTGACGTCTCGCACTCGGTCATGACGAAAGATGGCAAGAAGTTTCTGAGAGTCAAATTGTTCAACAGATTTCCTAATCCTTGCGACTTCAAATTGAGTCAGATCACGTACAGATGGTATGAGCCCTTAGATCCTTTGCCAATGAAGTTCAAACTTCTTCCGGGAGAGACGTTTGAACACGATTTTTCATTTCTTGATGAAGCTTGGACTGCAAAGAGATCTGTCCAAGCACCAACCGATGTCGAAATCTCTTATAGTGGTAACTCCGCTAGCGCCAATGTGAATTCCAGTAACGTAAACGGTCCGGCAATTGGGTTGAGCTATGTTGATCGGGGACCTAAAAGCAACTTCCTTTACTTGTCAGACTTGAAAGATTTTCCAATGCCGAGGAATCTGCAAGTTCGAGTAATTTCCATACTTGTCAACGGAAAAGAGAGGCTGCAGAAACCTTTTGAGTTCACGTTAGAACCAGGAGGGCAAAAACAGGTTCCAAGTGTGACTCCAAAGGACGAGCCTGTCATAAAGTTTGCAACCCGGTTGGTTCCGAATAAGCGTTGGTCAATTCAATCCACTCGAATTGAGTACTACGGAACTCAGTAAACTCTCCCTTAGTGCTCCTTAACGTTGCAAACCTCACAAAAGCTTACGGACCCGATGAAATTCTCACGGGTGTCACATTTCGCATGGAGCGCCGTGAGAAAGTAGCCATCGTGGGGAGGAACGGAACGGGAAAGACAACTCTTCTCAAGATTCTCAACAGCGAGCTAGAAGCTGACACTGGAGCTGTCCAACTTTCTCGCGGAGCCACGATTGGCTACCTAAAGCAGCACGATCCAATTGACCTGGCCGGTACTGTTCGAGAAGAAGCGGAGAAGGCGCTTCAACACGCTATCCATGTGAAACGGCGATTGGAAGAGTTAGAAGTTAGACTTCTAAATAATCCATCGAACGAGGAATTGGAAGAATACACAACAGTTCATGAACATTACTTAGAACTCGAAGGATATGCCGCAGAACGGGATTTGCAAACTGTTCTCAA
>JANNJE010000428.1:0-9983 GCA_031405735.1 Armatimonadota bacterium
AGGCGGCATCATGCCCTGCCGGGACGACGTGCACCAACGACCGCTCACTCGCGTTCTGCTGAAAGCTCGCACCGGCCCACGTCGCGGCGCGCGCAACGACACACGACCCCGCGATGGCGACGCGCGGGCGCGGATGCCAGCGTTCGAACGGCATATCCATTTCCAAAATCGAATGCGTTAGCGTTCACGTCAACCGTTCTGATGTCAACGTATGGCAAGCCAGGCAAGTCAGTTCCTGTACCTGCAATCAAGAAGTCCTGATCACGCATTACCAACCGGTTTCCGCCGGAATCAAAATACCAAATCTCACCAATAGAAACTTTCTTTCCTGCATCCATCGCTGGGAAGTAAACTCGAGTTCCTGTCCCACCAAACAGCGATGAGCCGCCGACGTAGCACTGAGCGACACCAGGACGATCCCACACGATCTGAAATACGCTAGGAGCTTTCATAACTTGCACAGCCCACTCGTTTCGAGCTTGATAAAATGCCATAAACCTTCGGCCGGCGGCGATGGCAACTTGAGTCACACCCGTCCCAGGGTATATGACCTGAACTTGCAAACCGTTTGCTGAATTTCTGTCGAAATCAAGAAGTCGAATCATGCCCGTAGACTTATCAACTGCGTAAGATGACCTTGTTGGGTCAACAGCCATATAATCGTTCGATGTCGTGACAGGAATACTTGGATCGCGCGGATTTGTCGGGTCATGAAGCAAAACCGCTCCTGAATCAACATCCATTACAACCACATCAAGCCGTTGCTGGCCGCTCGCTCCGTCGGAAACAGAAAATTCCATTCCCTGATAGGGCTTTCTGTCAGGACCACCTTGGCCGGTTACCATGAGGGCGGAAAGTGAAAGCTTCACATTGTAGGGCGCGCTTGCTGGTGTTCTAAATTCTTGCCGAATGATTCGCCAGTCCAGCACTTCGTAGTTGACTCTGGCTCTTAGCGGAATTCTTGTTCCGCCTCGGGTTCGTTCGGTGGCGCTGTAGCCGGAAGGGTGGAACATCATTATGCCGAGGTTTGGATCCAAAAGCTGATATTGATATGGATTGTTCGGGGTGAAAGCAACGACCCTTTCAAAATTCTTTTGTACTTTCGTGGATTCGTCGTCGATTGAAATATAAGTCAGGCCAGTAAGAGCACCTGCCGTCGTTAGCACTTGTTGTACGCTTAGGGTCCAATATCCCGGATGCGCCAAACTTATCACCAAATTATTGCGAATCTCTTGAGGATTAAGGTCAATCACCTCGTCAAGCCGATTTGCAGAGCCATCGTTGACGTAGTAGCTGAAACTCACACGATAAGGCGATGCGGCAGGGTCAACTGGAAGCTGAATGATCGGGAGATAAATTGTATCGTTCGCGCTACCCGAATCATCTTCTTCCGAAACATAAAACTCGTAGTTGCGGTTGATCGAACCAGGCCCAGGCTGATCGAACCTGCGAACCATGTCATTGCCGTATACGCTGAGCAAGGCTGAATAAGCTGGATTGAATAGGATTGGCGCAAACTGGAGAACCATTAGACCGCCCATTACGCCGTTCACATTGCGCGGTGCAGGCACTCGGCCACCTTCGCCGACGATTCTCCGCATGATGTTCGCTCCAGTAAGCAATGGCCACTTGCCAAGAACGTTATTGGCACCATCTAATACCATTCCGTTGGTGTCAATGCCAACTCCAGCTGGTCCCAGGTTCCGGTTGTCCCGACTGGTGTCCGCAAGAATGCTGATTCCAGAGCCGCCCCAAACATAAGTGACTGGCAAAATCATTTCCGCCAAACGATCCGAACGCCCTTTCACGCGCTCAATTTCCGTTCGCGCCAGTTCATTTGCGATCGAATTGTTCCGAGTCGTTGTAAGAGCCTGCAGCCCACCAGGAAACACTTGAATCACACCAAGGATTCCGATCAAAAAGATCACAATCACTACGAGCAGTTCAACTAAAGAAGTTCCGGCGTTGCGTTTCATCGGGTTCACCATGTTAAAAATTGGTCTCGCCATATTAGTCGTTAGGGTCGAATTCCCCATGCAGTATCGTACACATTGCGTGTATCCATCATTCGAGCCGATCCACCAAGAAACAGTACGGAATCTCTCTTCGTGCGCTCAGGCGGCACAGTTGATCCTTCTCGGAAATAGCTGTTCCAAGTGATCACGGTTGTCTCTGGTGGGTCGTCATAGCCCAATTGGCGTGGGTCATCGCTGCCGCTTCCAGGGCCGCAACCGTTAACGCCTAATCCCCATGTCGTCCAGAATAAAGTGTATCGAAGCTCTGACCTCTTTACTCCGCTTGGTCCGCGAGCTTCAGCGACATCGTATCCGCTGATTTTATAAAAATTCAAAGCATCCAAAACAACGGTTGTTGGAACATTGTTGCCCGTAATTGCTGAATTAGCTACCATTCCCGCTTCATCAGAATCATAAGCTTGCAACGCGCCCTCAGTAGCACAACTGCCAAAGGGCGGAGCGCTGACTCCCGGCCAATATGTATTGGTAGTGGCAACCAACGATGATCGCTCGAATGCAGGCTGCAGAGTTGCGATACTTTGGATTCTTTTGCTATACAAAAATCCTTGCAGTGCATTTGCCGGGATCACTTGGCCTGTATTCGGACCACTCGTGTAAAGTGTCACATAGCCGAGAAGCGCGGGAGGAAAGCCGCCTTGATCCACCCGATACTGCTGAATCGCAGAACGAATCAAGTTCATGTTCGACATGTCCTGATTTCGGTAAGCGGAATCCTTGGTGCGGACTACGGCTGGAATGATAATCCCCGCCAAAATGGCGATAATTGCGATTACCACTAGCAGTTCGATAAGGGTGAACCCTCTTTTCTTTTTCATAATTATGTATTCCAACATATTTTCCCCAGTCTTACGACATTGATTCGCTTCTGATTGTTCCTTATTTTCTAGCTTGGAGCAAATGATCTTAAATAAGCGTCAACAACGCCTAGTAATTGTGACTGAAAAACGACGGCTGCGATTGCACCCAATGCGAGGTAAGGGCCAAATGGGATCATCGTTGATCCAATTGGATATTCTTCGTCCTCGACGGACACGAAAGGAGGCTCACCGAACCACTTTTCATAAAACTTAGGCACGAACAGCCCAACGATGTCAAACGAAAGCAGGTAGCCGACGCCCGACTTCAAGATCGAGCCGATGGATTCTGGCTCGTAATCTTCGTCCTCTACCTCCGCGCTGGTTTCGCCGTTTCCGCCAACGCTTGTCGGATGCCGAAATGCAAGCACTTGAACGATCCCCAAAACAGCCCCTAAAACCACTGCAATTGCAAAGCTAATTAGAGCTGGAATCGGGCCAATTACCGCACCGATTCCTCGTGCCAGTTTGATGTCGCCATGCCCCATCGCATCTTTGCCGAAAGCGATCCTGCCCAAAAACGTAATTCCCCACAAAACGCCCATTCCGACAAGGTATCCGGCAAGCGCAGTCGGAATTCCCCAAGTAAACGCTTGCGGCATTGCCGAAAAGTACCAATAGGAATTCAGCCCGATTCCAACAAAAACTAAGAATGCATTGACTTGATCTGGGATGATAAAGAATTCCAAGTCGGTAAAGATGCATACGATTAATGCAGAAGCAGCCAGCGCATAAGCGATGGCCCGAACCCAATCCTGGCCGACAATCATGTATTGGTACCAAATTCCAGCCCAAATTGCGCCAGTGACCATCTCAACCCAAAAATATCTGGAACTTACTGGGGCGGAACAGTGCCGGCACTTTCCTCGGCTCAAAAGCCAGGAAAATAGGGGCATCAGATCGGCCGGGCCGAGAGACGCTCTGCACTTCGGGCAGAAACTATGCGCCGGATTATAGATGGACAAACAGCGCGGCGTACGATAGATGACAACATTCAAAAAGCTGCCAATGGCAGCTCCGATGAAAAAACCTACGACCCAAGTCCAATCAGGAAACATCGCTTTTGCCGATACTCCTTTCAGTCCTAGGTTTCGCCATTCAGTTCTTCCTTGATTCTAAGAAGCCAGCCTGATTCTCCAATCCAAGGAAAATCAGGCTGAATATCTACACTTCGATGCTATTCGCCGGATTCTGGCGATGTCAAACTCGAGATAACCTTTGCAAACGGCATAAACATCGAGATGACAATAAAGCCAACGATGAAGCCCAGCGAAACGATCATGATCGGTTCAAGAGCCGCCGTTAGCGAAGCCAATGTGGCTTCGACTTCTGCTTCATAAAAGTCGGCGATCTTTTGCAGCATAAAGTCGAGCGAACCTGACTCTTCGCCAACACCGATCATGTGGACGACCATTGGCGGGAAGAGCCGAGAAGCTTCCAGCGGATCACCGATGCGGTCTCCTTCTCGAATTCTTGCGCGAGCTTCCATGACCGCATCAGACATGATCGAATTTCCAACCGTTCCGGAAACTGTTTCCATCGCTTGCAGAATCGGAACACCAGAAGTCAAAAGCGTGCCTAATGTTCGGCTAAACCGTGACATGCAAATCTTGTGATGCAACTTTCCAAAAACTGGCATCTTTAGCTTCAATCGGTCAGTAACCCTTCGGCCGAACCGAGTCGAAACAAAAACTTTTTGAGCGACGATAATAAAGATTATCGAAACGAGGTACAGCCACCACCATTTGACAAGTCCGTGAGAAACGTCAATCAGAAATTGAGTTGAACCTGGCATATCATCGCGCTTCAATCCTAAGTCAACCATGATCTGCGCCCATTGCGGGACAAACCAATAAACGAGAAAGAGCGTGATCGCCGAAGCCAAAACCATGACCAAAACTGGGTAGGTCATGGCTGATTTCACCTTGCGGCGAAGCTCGACATCTTTTTCCAAAAAGTGCGATAGGCGCTGAAGGGATTCTTCAAGAACACCGCCAATTTCACCCGCGCGGATCAGTCCAATGAACAAACTGCTGAAGGTTCGCGGGTGCCTTTGCATGGCACGAGATAGACTTTCACCTCCTTCAACTCTCTCTCCAATATCAATAATGATTTTTTTGAGTTTAGGATCTTCTTGCTGTTGAGAAAGAACGTCGAGGCATCGCACCAACGAAACACCAGCATCAACCATGGTCGAGAACTGGCGACAAAAGATCGCAAGCCGACCCAATTTGACCTTTCCGTAGCGTTTAGGTTTGGCGCTCTTAGCTCGGATCATCGTAACTTCGGTGATCGTAAAACCCTGTTCTTCAAACCTTTTACGAAGAATCTCTTCGCTTTCGGCATCCGCAGTACCCTTTTGGGTGCCGCCGCTTGCATCTCGAAATGTGTAGGAATATACTGGCATTAGGTTCTCCTATCGGCCTATCTTCGTGGAGGAGGTGCGCCTTGCGCTCCAACTTGAGGCGTATTGATCATTTTCTTCAATTCTTCAACGTTTACAGCACGAGTCATCGCGTCTTCAAGAGTTATGACTCCCTTTAGATACAAATCGCGCAACGTTTGGTCCATCGCAACCATGCCTACGTTGGCACTAGTTTGAATAACCGACGGAATCTGGTGCGTTTTGTTTTCACGAATCAAGTTTCGAATCGCAGGAGTCGCAATCATGATTTCGATTGCTGGAACACGTCCAGGGTTCCCGGCTCTCGCTAAAAGCTGCTGGGCAATAACGGCGATCAAGTTGTTTGAAAGCTGAATTCGAATCTGCTCCTGTTGTCCTGGCGGGAAAACGTCAATCATACGGTCAATAGATTCGGCAGCGGTATTCGTGTGCAAGGTTGCAAACACCAAGTGCCCCGTTTCAGCAGCCGTGATTGCAAGCTGAATCGTTTCAAGGTCGCGCATTTCACCAACGAGGATGACGTCTGGGTCTTCTCGAAGGCTTGCCCTAAGCGCAGCACCAAAACTCTTAGTATCCTGGCCAAGCTCACGCTGGTTGATGACTGAAAGCTTGTTGCTGTGCAGATACTCGATTGGGTCTTCAATCGTAATGATGTGATGGGAATGCTGGGAGTTAATGAAGTCAATCATCGCCGCGAGCGAAGTTGACTTTCCAGAACCTGTTGGACCAGTTACAAGCACCAATCCACGAGGCTTCTCAGTCAATTGCTCCAGTAGCAAAGGCAAGTTCAAATCGCGGCAAGTCGGAATCTTTTGCGGAATCAATCGAAATGCGGCGGCAACCGTGCCACGATCCCGATACATATTCACACGAAAACGAGCGCGACGCGGAAGCGAGTAAGAAAAGTCGAGTTCCATCGTCGTTTCGAACTTGTGAATCTGCTCGTCCGAAAGGATGTCGTACATCATTCGCTGACTGATGTTGTAGGGAACTTTGATGTAATTCAAGCGCTTTAGCTGGCCGTCTTCTCGAATGACAGGCTCGCAGTCTGCGCTCAAGTGCAAGTCAGAAGCGTTTCTATCAACGACAATGTGCAACAAGTCGTCAATGTGCAGGTCTTCAACGATCTGCGGTTCTCCAGCCTTGCGTTCTTCTTGTGCCCCTTGCTTGTACGCGCCGGGCAATCCCTCGTCAAACTTAAATTCAGGTCCAGTATCCATTCGTTTTTGTTTCGTTACCTCAAATTGTTGTCAAATCTTCTAAAAGCGTCAGGGCTAAAAGCCAGCAGTGAAGACAACGCGCATGACTTCATCTGGAGTAGTGATGCCGCCAAGCACCTTTACCAGTCCATCTTCGCGCAATTCTTTCATGCCGTTTGCCTTCGATGCCTCTTTAATGTCCGCCAGCGGAGCTCGCCGAACAACCATGTCGGCAATCTCAGCATTCATAACCATAAGTTCATGGAAGCCAGTTCGGCCCCTAAAGCCAGTCATTCTGTTATGCTCAGCCGGAACGCCTCGCCATAATGTGACCATTTCTTCAGGATCGGTTACTTGGAATCCAAATCTTCTCAAATCCATGGCGGCGACTTCGTAAGTCTCCTTGTTTTCTGAGTCAATTCTTCTTCCAAGTCGTTGAGCTAGAACGCCGATAACAGTAGCAGCAATCAGATAAGGCTCAACGCCCATGTCAATCATACGAAGGGTGGCTGAAGGCGCATCGTTCGTGTGAAGCGTGGAAAGTACCAAGTGGCCCGTAAGGGACGATTCAATCGCAATCTCCGCAGTTTCAAGGTCACGCATTTCACCGACCATGATGATGTCAGGGTCTTGTCGAAGGAAGGCGCGGAGCGCAGTTCCAAAATTTAGACCTGCCTTTCGGTTCACCTGAACCTGAGCAATGCCATTAAGCTGATATTCAACAGGGTCTTCAACGGTCAAAATGTTGACGCCGACAGTATTGAGCCGGTTGAGAACCGAATACTGCGTCGTCGTTTTTCCAGAACCCGTGGGGCCTGTGCAAAGGAACATACCGTTTGGCTGATTCGTAAGTTCTTCGATCTTCAGCATGTTCTCGTCGGTGAATCCGAGCTTGCCAAGGCCGATCATGACGCTGGACTTATCGAGAATACGCATTACGATCTTTTCGCCAAACGGCGTTGGGACAGTGCTGACACGAAGGTCGAATTCTTTCGTTTGGTGTCGGACTTCGATACGTCCATCTTGCGGAACTCGGCGCTCTGCGATGTTCATGTCCGACATGATCTTCAGACGCGAAATCAACGGGGCCTGGAGATTCTTGGGAATCGTCATTGCTTCCATCAAAACGCCGTCAATTCGGTACCGAATTCGGAGGGCTCTTTGCTGAGGCTCGACGTGAATGTCCGATGCACGATCCGAAATAGCCTGCTGAATCAGCGCGTTTGCCAATTTGATGATCGGAGCCTGCTCCGCCATTTTTTCGGCATCGTCGCCGCCCATTTCTTCATCAATCTCGCGACCGCGGGCAACCTGAGCACCGGCAATCGCTGCTTTAATGTCGCCGTATCCGGCTGCCGAGGCCGCAGTTTCGGATGAGCCTTCTTTGGCTGCAGAAACCGCGCCATTTGTAGCTCCCGAAGAACCACCGTAGTATTTTCGGATAGCGTCTTCGATGGCACCAGGAACAGCTAAGACGGGCGTAACCCTGCAGCCAGAAACCATTCGCACATCGTCTGCGGCCTGAATATTGTTGACATTCGACATCGCCAGCCATAGAGTCGTTCCGTCCTTGCGAACCGGAATCACCATGTGGTTTTTCGCGATTCGCTCTGGAACCATATTGATTGCCGAGCTTTCGATAGTGATCGAATCGAGGTTCACAAACGCGTAGCCCATCTCTTGAGCTTTTGCTTCCAGAACTTCTCGTTCACCGACCATGCCCAAGTTCACGAGAACTCGGCCAAGATCTGTGTCCTTGGTTTGATCCTGAACTTTTTTTGCCTCGTCGAGCTGTTCAGTCTTTACATACTCTTTTTTGAGTAGATATTCATGCATTGGCAAACGCGGTAGCGCCATTCGTAAAACCCACCTTCAAGTCAACGGAACCTAAGTGCGAATTACGCACTTCTTACATTGATCGCTCATTGTAGCGCAACCAGGGGGGAAAGTGCGATGTCAGAGGTCCGATTCTCAATAAAAATGACGGAATGAAGGTTAGGGAACGTTCGAGGTTGGGGAAAACCTGGTCTTGTTCGGGATTGGCAGGTTTGGCGATAGCCCCCTCCTTTTTCGAGGAACGAGAAAGGGGAGGGGGGTGGAGTTGACCAATCACCCAATTACCTGATTACCTCCCATAGGTACACTCCACCTTCCTTGATTCGTGCCGACCTAGCTACACTTTTTCAGTCGGCCGCCCTTTCTTTGGCGGCTGACAGCGTGAATTTGCCAGAAATCGAAATCCTGGAACCTCGCGATCCAAGCCACGGAGATTTCGCCTGCAACTTCGCATTGGCAGCTTCAAAATTGCTCGGAAAACCTCCTCGACAGATCGCCGAAGAGCTCGTCGCAGCCATTCCACAAAGCGATTTGATCGCTTCAACCGAAATCGCCGGGCCGGGATTCATCAATATTCGATTAGTGCCAGGCGTTGCGGGAAGGTACGTTGCGCAGGTTCTAAATTTGGGAACTGACTTTGTAAGAGCGGAAGGCGGAGACCGTAGAGCGGAATCCGGGAACCCCTCCCTTTCACGTAGTGAGAGGGAGGGGCAGGGGAGGGAGAGCGATTCCGCGCCACGCCCAGCCACCCCCATCCACCCCCAACCATCTCGAGCACTTCCACGCATAAATTTGGAATTCGTCTCCGTCAACCCCAACGGGCCAATCACGGTCGGCTCGGGAAGAGGGGCAGCGTATGGCACAACGCTTGGCAATGTTCTCGAAGCCGCTGGGCATGACGTGCACCGGGAGTACTACATAAACGATGGGGTGAACAGCGAGCAGATGAGATTGTTTGCAGAGAGTGTACAACACTATATTTCAAGATCAACAATTGAATGGGTAGGCCGTCCACTTTCAGAGGATATGCAACACCAAAGCAGGCTCCAGTTGATTGACTCTTTTATCCAAACCTTAGGACCTGGATTTGGTGGAATGACCTCAAGTTGGTTTGAAGATAAATGCTCGAGTTATTTGAATCAGAATCCTCCAACTTCCGATGATGCTTACAGTCTTCTTGCAAGGAAGTCTATAGAACAATGGCTCGTGATTTCAGACCATGATCCATTCCGAATTGGGCTTACGTTCAAAGCTCGATACGAACACTGCTACGTAAGCGGTGAGTTTCAGCCATACGATCAAGTCTATGAGGAGCTCGGTTACAAAGGCGATTATGTTAAGGAAGTTGCCATCGAAATAATTCGAACTAATGATGCAATTGAAATATTTCGGAATTCAATTGGCGACAAAGGTGTTAGTTGGCTACAGAGCCAAGCGCAGCGAATAATGATAGAACTCCAACAATGTGACCTTGAGGATTTTTACGTCGCCTTCGATACCTGGTTCTCAGAACAATCTCTCCATGATTCCGGCGCAGTAGACCAATGCGTTCAAGATCTCATCGAAAAAGGTGCAGCCGACGAAGAACCCGTCCGCCGCAAGCTCAAACTCGTCAAGGGCGGAGTGATAGAGGATGTTTTGGAAGAAACTCAGG
>JANNJE010000429.1:0-5064 GCA_031405735.1 Armatimonadota bacterium
GCCATTCGGCACTGAGGTAGTAGCCATCCGAATGGGAACTGGCCATCAGGTCGATGGGTTGCAGCTCACAGGCGGCGGCGGTGCCCCGCACAGTGATGCCCTGCTGCATCCAGAGCCTGAGCTCACCCAGCCGGGCTGTTCGGGAAGATCTGGGACAGATCCTGGTGCTCCTCCGGCAGAAGCGCCCTAAAATCGAAGTCAATGAGTTGGCTGAAGAGAAGGGCGGCTAATGGGAGCGGTTTTCGTTGAAGTTTTCGATCGGATGCAGCAGGGCTATTGCTATGAACTGGCCGAGCCGGAGGGTTCAAACTTCGATCCCCGATTTCAGCCAGAACTCACTCCCTTAGAGATGCTGGAATTAGGCGTATTCGGTGGCAAGTACTTGACCGACGGCATTTCCGAATTCCCGGCCGAATGGTTTGAGAAAGCAAAACTGTGCCGTGAGCGGCACGATCCAGATTTGAACTTCTTTGGCGTCAACGCATCTAAATCACTCAGATACTGGACCGAAAAGGGCTGGATTCACCCAGATGACCCAAGGGGCTGGTTTCAATGGTATTGCCGATACTATAGGGGCCGAAGGTGCGAGGATGACGAGCGTCAAATCAAGAGGTGGCGAGCAATGGCAAGGCATGTAGCCCAGGTCAAGAACAATTGCGAACACGGAAATTGGAACTGCCGACGAAAGCAACGCCAAGCCCTGCTCCACTGGGCATACGATTCTCGGGTTTTCTAGATCGAAGGGGATCTCAAGCTATGCGCGAGTCACAGAGGCGTGGGGGAGAGCGTAATTGATACCAAGAAAGCAATGAAAGAACAGGTTGAACAGAAGTTTAAGGGACAAGGTTCGATTCGAAACGGGCCTAGAGTCTTCCTTACGGGAGCCACAGGCTACATCGGAGGAAGACTGGCTCCACGACTGATTGATAGTGGCTTCCAGGTGAGGTGCCTTGCTCGAAGTACTGCCAAAATAATGGCTCGGCCCTGGGCAGCGAAAGAGGGTGTCGAAATCGTCGAAGGGGATGCCGGCGATGAAGCCGCATTGGAGCAAGCCATGCACGACTGCAGCGCAGCCTACTACCTTGTCCATTCGATGCATGTCGCAGGATCAGAATATCGGGCGCATGATCTCGAGATTGCAGAGAAGTTCGGGAGGGCAGCTGCTGCGGCTGGTGTGTCCCGGATTATCTACTTAGGTGGTTTGGGAGAGACCGGCGAAGGTCTTAGCGAACACCTCTCATCTCGACGTGAAGTGGAAAAGTCGTTAGGTATAGGCGGCGTGCCCGTGACAGTGCTCCGGGCAGCAATGATCATTGGATCAGGTTCAGCTTCTTTTGAGATCTTGCGCTATCTGGTCGAGCGGCTACCGGTCATGATCACTCCAAAGTGGGTTGACACAGAGTCGCAACCGATCGCTGTAGCGGACGTGCTCTTCTACTTGATTGCAGCCCTAAAAACACCTGCCACGATTGGCAAGACCCTCGACATAGGTGGTCCCGATGTACGTACTTATGCACAGATCATGCGAGAGATGGCTTCGGCGCTGGGTCTTCGGAGGCGGCTCGTTATAAGAGTTCCAGTGCTCACGCCTCGACTCAGTTCGCTTTGGATACATCTCGTTACTCACCTGAAGGCGAGCATCGCGCGGCCACTTGCCGAGGGCCTTCGTAATCGCGTTGTATGCCGCTCAGATGAAGCAAAGCGACTTATGCCGCACGAGTGCCTTACGATCCGCCAGGCAATGGACGCCGCGATCTCCCAAGAAGAGTTTGGATCTGTTGAGACTGCATGGTCAGATGCGGGAGTCATGCCGGGCGATCCGTCTTGGGCCGGTGGAACTGAATATGTTGACCGCCGCGAAATGAATTCATCGGCCACACCAACTGCGGTGTGGTCGGCAGTTAGCTCATTAGGCGGAGAAACAGGGTATTACGCCGCGGACTGGCTATGGAAAGTGCGAGGTGCAATTGACCGCTTATGCGGAGGTCCTGGCCTACGGCGGGGACGAAGGGACGCGAAGAACCTGCGTCTCGGCGACGCGCTGGACTTTTGGCGTGTCAGTGAAATTCACCCGCAGAGGCTTCTTGTCTTGACCGCGGAAATGCGGCTCCCGGGCATCGCGACCTTGAGCTTTGAAGTAGAGCCTTCACAATCGGCAAGCGGTGGTAGCCGACTGATCATGGCAGCGCGGTTTCGTCCTCGGGGGTTAGCGGGGATTTTGTATTGGTATTCAGTGCTTCCGCTCCATGGGATTGTCTTCCGTGGAATGCTCCAAGGGCTAGTGCATGCTGCCGAGAGTCAACTTTGAGATCAGCATCCTGGTTGGGGTTCGGGCTAATAGCCGGATCAATTCTTAGCTGGTTGAATTCAAGGAAATCGAACCTACGAGAATCCAATCGCTCACACTGGACGTTTGCAAGGGCTAGAACACTAGTTTCGTCGATGATGCTCAATCTCGCTAAAATCTATCTAATATAGGGCCTTGCTCCATTTGCTGAGAACAGCTCGATCTTTGAATTTGACCGTAACCCGAAAGTTCGAATTGCGTCCATTAATCTCCACCAAAATTCACGCTGCCCTCAAAACAGATCGGCGATTCGATCAGGATGCGTCACGCTTTGGTCGGGCTTATAGCCGAAGCACTCGTAAAAGTAGTACAAATCGAAGCCCTCTGGGTTGGAAGCGACTTTGGCTACTCCAAGCCTCGTTTTCGAGAGTTCAACACGATCAAAACGAAGTTTCAGCAGTTTGCCCTTATCTGAATCTGGCGGATCTTGAAGCACGACTAGCATGTTTGCACCGGCGTTCAAATTCGCTTCCCGATTCCAATACACATATTGGTTCGGCCTAGTATGGAGGTAAAAACAAACCGTGCGAGGCTGGTTCTTCATAAAAAACGCGAGCCGCGAGCACTCCTGGTAGGTCGTTGCCGCAACGATAATCGGTTCCGAAGAACGCGCTTTCATTCTTTCCAGAGCGTTATCGGCTGTTTGCCCCAATTCTTGACCGCCAAGCACTTTCCTGAAATTCACGAGGTATGCCTGAGGCACATTATCGCCTAGCAAAGGCAGAAAACTCGGAATAGAAATTGGCACGATCACAATCGAAGCCAGAGCTAACGAAAATCCAATTCCAAGCCCAACCCACATTCGCCGAGACCTAGAATTCGAGAGCTGTTCCGAGTTCGAATGCGCGAAAACTGCGACTGAAATCCCTAGAATCAACCAACCAACGCCGGGCCAGTTCTCGCCAATTCGGCCCTTCATAGCCATAAATAGGAAGAAGACTAGCACAGGCGCTCCTAGAAACAGAAGCAATCGTCCATGCATTGCTGGAAACGAGTTGTGGCCTTTCCAAAGTCGCACGAAGCCCAGAACTGCCAAAACAAATAGGATGGGTGAAACGAGCAAGGCTTGAACTAGAGCATAGTTAACCGGACGGAGCAAGATTTGCGTGCTATCCGTTTTCCGTGCGAGCGTGGCAAGGTGCGAAAACGTGATCCAATCGTGACTGGCTAGCCAAAGGAGATAGGGAGATAGGATTGCAATTCCTATCGCAAGCGACGCCCAAAGTTTCCAATCCCGCAGCCACTTTCTGTATCCGGGATGGACTAGTAGAAACAGAAGCACGCAAAGTACAAAGAGGCCCATTGTCAGCTTAGCCAAAAGCCCAAATCCGAGCGCGAGCCCGATCCATATCCAAGCGGTTTTGGATTCAAAAAGCAGAAGTTTCGCGATTTGCAGGCTTGCGATCGACCAGCAAAGCATGAGCAAGGCGTCGTAAGTCGCCATGAATCCCCCGGCAATTCCAAGCGGGGTTACTGCTAAAACAATGAGGGACAATTTTGCGACTTTAGCGTCAAATAGCAACTCAGCAAGACGGCAACTGAAAATTTGAAAACCAAAGTAGCAGAGAATAGCGACCATCCGGATTCCCAGTACAGTATCGCCAAAAATAGAACAAGTCCCCCGAATCGCCCACGCGATCAATGGCCCTTGATCGTAGTATCCGAAGTCTAAATTGCGGCTCCATTCCCAGTAGTAAGTCTCGTCGGCAGTAAGAGGAACCACAAGTGCCAACAGGATGTGGACCAGAGTCGTGATAGCGATAACAACCCATGTTGAATGCGAAGTCCCTTGTAGCAAGTTGGCAGAGGAGGTGTTGGAGTTACTTTGGGTCATGGGAAGTTGCAATTCGAACTAATTCTGCAAAGAATAGCATTTCGTTTGAATTTCAGCGAATGCAACTGATGGACGGAATTTTCGGTGGAAAGAAAGCTTGGAATCCTTTCTAAACGTGCGGACGGGAACAAGAGCAGTCTATTACCAGCTTCCCGCATGGCGAGTCTCAGTATTCGTCGTTCAACGGAACTTGTTGGGCTTTGTTGGCGATATTGGAAACGCTGCCGAAGAAGTAGCATCGCAAAAGAATGGGGATGCAAATCACGCGCATCCCCATTTCCTTTGAGTAGACTCCAACGATGCAGTACGGGTTTGTAATCAACCAGGAAACCTGTATTGGGTGCCATGCCTGCACCGTTGCCTGCAAAGCGGAAAACGATGTTCCCGTTGGCGGGTTTCGAACGAACGTCAAATACGTTGAAATTGGCAAATTTCCACAGGTCAAGCGCAATTTTCTGGTTCAAAGATGCAACCAATGCACGGATGCGCCGTGCGTGACCATTTGCCCCGTTAAAGCCCTTTCGAAGCGAAAGGATGGCATCGTTGATATTGACCGAGACGCGTGTATCGGTTGTCGGGCCTGTATGCAAGCCTGCCCTTACGATGCGCTCTTTTTGAATGAAGATTTGGGAGCGGTTGAGAAGTGCCATTTTTGCGCGCACCGGATCGAGAAAGGGCTTGAACCCGCCTGCGTAACCGTTTGCCCGGTAGGTGCGATTATTCCGGGAGATTTCCATGACCCCGAATCGAAAGTATCGCTGCTCAAGAGAGCGCAAGATTTGAAAGTTCGCCGACCTGAGCAAGGCACGGGGCCGAACGTGATGTATATTGGTGCATCGGATGTCTCATTGAATCCGGGCGCGGCGGCTCGGGATTCCAAGCA
>JANNJE010000430.1:0-11468 GCA_031405735.1 Armatimonadota bacterium
AGCGAGATTGAGAATTCCGTACGACGCCTATTGGGTTCAGACCCAACAGTTGTTGTGACAGAAACGGACCATGTAGTCCTTTCAACTTGGTCGTTCGATGCGACCGACGAAAGCGAAGCACGAGCTTTTGCAATCAACAATGTTGATGCGGAAGAAGTTGAAGCACTGACAAAGAAACTTGGTAACTTTGATTGGCGAGAGCCCGGTGCAGCTGCAAAAGCAGTTATCAAGCTTGGCGGTGCAAACGCGAAAACCTTGGGAGCTATAGCTTGGCGAACGTTAAACGACCAAGATCCGCGAGCCATTCTTCATTACAATGGGCCATTGATGTTCTGCGAAATGATTGCTGCAGAAGGCTATGTTTTTGGGGCGGACGGGTGCCTCCATTCGGAAGCCGATGCTGCGAAGTGGGTTTCGGCGGCAGTCAAATTGGCCGAGAAACTTGCTCCGACGGTAGATGTTGAAGACGCGGCGCCCATTGAAGTTAAGCCGGAAGATGTTAAAAAGATCGTCAAAAAAGTTAACGATAAAGATGTAACTGTTATTGCAACTAAACTGCTCGAAGAGCTTTATGAGATCACTCCAGCAAACAAGACATTTATCGATGATCTTGCCAATATGTGCGACGCCCTAAAGGCCGAGAAAAATATGTGGTGGGTCGGAGAAGACCGATTCAGAAAGCCGGATAGTGCTCCTGATTTTATTTTTGATGTTCCTGAACTGTTTCAATTTGAGCAGACCGAGTTCAAGGGTGAAGATGGCGACCTAATTGATGTTGAATTAACGGACGATGGTCTAAGCAGTACGTTGAGAAAGCTTCTTTCTCACCCTCTTGCAACCGACGTTTTGGACGAAGATGTACTGAGTTCGCAAAGGATTCAGCCTGAACAGATTCGGCTGGTTTTGAAGTCAATCCACAGAGAATTGGGGACTTTCCCAATGTGCCAAATTCCTGCTGGTTGGCTAAGCACCACTCCAAAAATCCAAGAATTGGTATTTGTTGATTCAAATGGGAACGAGTTGCAGGTTTGGGCAAACCATGACGCCCGCCTCCTTTACAACTTGATTGACTGGTGGTACGAACAGCCAATTGAAAGCGGTGCAGTTTTCACATTAGCCAAAACACCGAAGCCAAATGTATTTGAATTTGAATGGGAAGACCAGACGGATCCAGTTGTTTACATTAGCAGTCAGCGAATGGAAGAATTGAGAGAGATACAAAGCAGAGTCGCTGAGCTAAGCACGCTAGATGTCCTGGTGGAAATTATGGGGCACTGGCCAAAAGGTGCGGACTTCTTGACGCTCCTTGCTGAAACTAATGTGGTTCGAAGGTCAACGAGACGACTCGTTGCCTCAATTCTCAGTAGCTACCAATGCTTCTACCAACGATCAGGATCGCCGGTGTGGCATTTTGATAACAAGAAAGTTGAACTTGGATTTGACAAAACGAAGAAGAAGTTCGTGAAAAAGTAACAATCAGGTATCTTAATCGGAAGCAATATTTATGGCAAATCTGAAATCCTCAAAAAAAGACCTGCGTCGAATCGCGAAGCGAACGACCAGAAATACTGAAGTTCGAACATCGATCAAAACCTATATCAAAAAGGTTCGAGTTGCTACCCAGACTGGTGATGAATCGGCAGTTGCAAGTGCCTTAATTACTGCGGTCAGCAAGATTGACAAAGCAGTTCAAAACGGTCAGATTCACAAGAATCAGGCTGCTAGACGAAAGTCTAGAATGGCTAAGAAAACCGCAATCAAGTAGGATAGGATTCATCCTGTCGAATCGATATAACAAAAAACGCCGCTGAAATTCAGTGGCGTTTCTTTGTTTTTGAAGAAAGAAGTGATTGACCAAATTGGGGTTCAGCTATTTGACGGTTCGGTTACTTCCGAATCGTCCCTTAATTTCATCCAAGCACCAGTAGTTGCAATTGCGGCAACGATTAGAAAAGCGACTTGAAACATAACGTATTTGATCCCCTATCGAATGCAATTTGCCGTATTAGATTGTCTTTTTCCCAAGTATTCATTACGTGCAAGCGATTTTCCAGCAGGCTTGCTGTCGGTCTTTCGTACAGCTAGAATCATTGCCGACGGTGATGCTACTGGTGTAGGAAATGCGGGGGAATTATGCTTTACTTATAGCTAATGCATTCCCAACTCCTTGATCTTCTGGCTGAGCGCGTCTTGATCTACGACGGCGCGATGGGAACGCAGATACAGTCTGCGGAGTTTTCGGATGCTGACTTCGTTCTGAATTCTGATTCCGAATTCTCCAAAGCGACAAATGACGCAGCGGAACGGCTTGGTGGGAAACTCCTGGACGGCTGCAACGAAATTCTTAACCTCACTCGTCCAGAAGCAATCAAACAAATTCATAAGAACTACTTCGATGCTGGAGCTGACATGGTTGAGACCAATACTTTTGGGGCATCAACCATAGTTTTGGCAGAATACGAAATCGCAGACCTGAACTGGGACATCAGCCTTGCCGCAGGAAAAATTGCAGTTGAAGCTGCGCGAGAGGCTTCAACTCCAGATCGTCCGAGATTTGCCATTGGGGCGATTGGACCCGGTACCAAGCTTGTCACGCTTGGCCAATGCACTTTCGAAGAGCTTCGTTCAAGCTACAGAACTTCCTTTATCGCAATGCTCGAAGCGGGCGTAGACGCACTTTTATTAGAAACCCTTCAAGACCTTTTGATGGCCAAAGCCACCATCGTTGGTGCACACGAAGCACTCGCCGAAACCGGTCGCCAGGTTCCGATTTTTGTTTCCGTAACGATGGAGCAGACCGGAACGATGCTTCTAGGAACTGAATTGGGTGCGGCTTTGAATATGATCGAGTCATTTCCTGGTATTCAAGGATTTGGGATCAACTGCGCGACCGGACCGGTTGAAATGGCACCGCATATTCGATTTTTGGGACAAAACTCGACACGCCCGATTTCTGTTTTGCCAAACGCTGGTTTGCCAATCATGGAAGCGGGGAAGTCGGCGTACAAACTCACTCCCGATGAACTCGCCGATCACCATGAACATTTTGTGAACGACTTCGGAGCTGCTATGATCGGCGGGTGCTGCGGAACGACTCCTTCCCACATTCGAGCCGTTTCAGAAAGGCTTGCAGGTACAAAGCATACTGCCGATTGCCACTGGCGAAAGGTTCGCAATTTGTTTCCAGGTTTCGACTTCAACGTAACTAGCGAGGATCAAGCAAAGGCGTTTCAGCTCGTCGGATGTAGCTCACTTTATCAATTTCAGCCTTATCAGCAAGATGCCAGCTTCCTTATCGTAGGTGAAAAAACCAACGCAAACGGGTCAAAAGCATTTCGAAACCTGCTTGCTGATGAGAATTGGGAAGCCCTGACCGAACTTGCACGCGAGCTTGAAGGCGAAGGCTCGCACGTTTTAGATGTCTGCACCGCATTTGTCGGGCGAGACGAGGAAAGAGATATGCGAATCCTCCTCAGCTATTACAATCGCCACATTACGGTACCCCTCATGATTGACTCGACCGAAGTGAATGTGGTCGAAGCCTCGCTTCAGTGCGTTGCGGGCAAGCCGATTGTCAATTCGATCAACTTTGAAGACGGCGAATTGCGAACCGAAAAGGTGCTCGCTCTTTGCAGAAAATATGGTGCGGCAGTTGTTGCGCTCACCATTGATGAAGACGGCATGGCAAAAACTGTTGAAAAGAAACTAGAGATCGCAGGTCGAATTTTGGACCGAACTCGAAGTGCAGGGATGCCAGATCAAGACGTTTTCTTGGATTGTCTCACCTTTACGTTGGGTTCGGGCGATGAGGAATTTCGTAAATCTGGCGAAGCGACGATTGAAGCCATCCGCCAGGTCAAGCTTCGCTACCCGCTAGTAAATACGATTTTGGGTGTCTCCAACGTCAGCTTCGGACTGAAGCCTGCATTGCGCCAAATTCTGAATTCAGCCTTTATTCATTACTGTAGGGAAGTCGGTCTGACGAGCGCGATTGTGCACTTTAGCAAAATCGTGCCAGAAAACAAGATCGAGCCTGATGTTTGGAAAATTGCAAGCGATCTGGTTTATGATCGAAGGGAGTTTGCCGAAGTTTAGCCACCGGCTCCTTCCCCCATCAATTCACGAATCGTTCAATGTGTTAACTCTTTGTATTGATGGGGGAAGGCTGGGATGGGGGCAAAGTTTGGGCTACTTCCTCAAATACACCCAAACATAGCCCGCGCTGTCATCCCGAGGCTTCAACGCGTTGATTTTTGTATACAATGCCATTGATCGCCGATTTCGTTCCTCTAACACTTTGGGATTCTTATACAGTTTCAAATATGCGTCGCCATAGCGCTTCATATCGGCTTGGCTTAGGTTCTTCAATGACTTCTTGCCGATTTGCTTTAAAGCCTTTGCAGAATTCCTCTCATACTCTTTTTGATACTGAGTTGAATCCACCTGTTGAGCTTTTTCTAACCTTGCAAGCTCCGTTTTTTCTGCCAGAGTCAGATTCATCGCCTTCGTTTCGACGCTGAAATAATCGCCAACAAGCAGATCCAGCTTGCCGTCTGAGTTCCAATCGGCAGCAAATGGCTTTGTCCTTACTCCTGGACGATTCAAGTTCAATCCACTAGGTGACTTGGGATCAAGCTTTCTTGCGGTCCACGAATCCTTTGGGTTTAGCGGAGCGATTAAGTCAAGCGGTTCGCCTGCAAGTAGTTCCAGCGAGCCTTTCGATTTCGTTTGATAATATCGAACTCCGCCTTCGCCGTCTCCCATTAGCAGGTCAAGTTTGCCATCGCCGTCCCAATCTGTGATGCAGGGACCGCCGTCGGAAGCATTCAAATCCTTTCCATTCAACTTTAAAGTTCCTGCTTCTTTGAAGTCCATTTTGCCGCCGTTGAGAAACAGCTTGGCTGGGCCAGTGATAAATCCAATCACCATATCCCAATCGCCGTCGCCATCCCAGTCGCCAAGGCATGGGGTTTGGGCGTATTCGTCGGAAAGCGGATTGCCTTGCTTGTTAAGAAGCTTCTGCGCTGCCGCATATTTGCCGTTTCCTTCGCCTTTAAAGAATGAGATTCCGCCCGTGTAGGAGCCGGAAATCATGTCGAGTTTGCCGTCGCCATCAAAGTCCGCAGACCGCGGACCAAAACCGATGCATCAGCCAGCCTCAACTTCAGCGGGCTTGCCGCCTACTTGAAACCATTCGAATTTGTCGAATTTCGGCTCTGTTGCTGAACCAATGTTTTTGTAAATGCGGAGTCGCCCGTTGCCAAATTGGCCGACGAGCAGGTCTTTCAGGCCGTCGCCGTCATAATCGGCGAGGATAGGTGCGCTGTGGCCGACTTCTACAGAAATCGGCTTACCGCCAGCCTGAACGACGAAAGGTGGCGCTAGCTCGATCTTTGGTGAGCCAGTGAGTGACATGAGCATGAGCATTGAAACCATTTTCAATCACCTCTAAACGCATTATACGCTGGAAATTGGAGGATGATTGAAAGTTGGTACCTAGGCAATTGCTGGGTTGATGACAAATCGTCTTCACACAGGCTCTCAGCAAAAATGCGAGTTAACACAATGCTAATGAAAAAGCTGTTGCAAAGGCTCAAGATTCGGATTATAATAAAACGCATCTCTAGGATGCGTGATGTTTAGGGAGAATGTTTATGAGAAGGCTTATTTTGGGTGTCGTCGGAATGGCAACCCTTTCAGCAACGTCTGTTGCTGGACTTTTTGATTTTGAGTCAATGTCAACTGGAGCAATTGGTGGGTTTGCATTGACTGATGGTGGAGTCACTGGTACGTTTTCAGCCTCATCAGCTGCAGCTCATCAAGTTCAGGAATTAGGTGGTAGTGCACCAACTGGCTGGCTTTCGCGTTCACTCTTGCCTGAGCTGTTTTTGACAAACCATACTTTTGTCACTTTCAATGTGGGTTTGACCTTAATTGCCTTCCAGTTTGGCGATTTTGGTACAGAAGACGACATGATGCACTTGCGGGCTTATGATTCAAGCAACGTGCTTGTGGGCAGTGCTGACGTTTTCTATTCGGCGAGCCTAACGATCCCAGGAGACGTAGGAAATATCGGTGTTACAACAGCAGGCGGTCCTATTATGTCCATCGAGTTTTGGGAAGATGGTCAATCTCAACAAAACGACATCTACGTTGATAATATGAGATTCAATGCAGTTCCAGAACCAGCAACGATGGCTGCTTTGGCTCTAGGTGCAGGAGCTTTGATTCGACGACGGAAAAAAGCGTAGTCCGATTAGCAGACAAATAATATTGGCTTGCCGCGCATACGGCAAGCCTATTTCTTTTGACGAATCCAACCCAGTCTACAAATATTGACCTGAACTAGGCGTCTGGAATCTGCGTTTACAAGACAATTCAGCGCCCATCAATTTGCATGATTTCTCAGGGAGATTCCAACATGTTTGAAAGCTCCGCCGCGGACGGTGAAGCTCCCACATGTTGTAGAACTATCCATTCCCCAAAACATCCCAACAATCCCGAATCCCTTTCGCAATCTTCGCAGCGTCGCCCTCGCCTTCATAGTGCATGAACATGACCTCCTTGGAACCACCTAAGATGTGGTTATGGATGGCTGTGATAGAAATTCCTGCCCTTCGCAAAGCGTCTATCGCAGCTTGCAGCTCGCTTCGAGTCGTACAGGTATCGCCCATTGCCATAGTCTTGCCACAGTCGCACCGATGGAACGTCGCCCAAGACCCCAATCCCATACCGGGAAGGAAAGGAAGTCCATCAACACTCACAGAAAGGTCCTTTCTTGGAGTAGCGAATCGGACAACGCCAGAATCGAAAGTCGTAGGCTTCACACCTAGAATCGCCTCAATGGCAGTCCAATCAACGGTTGGTTTTCCAACAACTGCCGTTTCCGACTGCACATTCGGTTTGCCGCAGGCATCAATTGCGTTACGAAATGTCTTTGCCAACGAAGCTACCGAACCTTTGCCTTGAAAGTGCATGAAAAACAGCCGCGGTGTTTCTGCTGTCATGTGATTGTGAAGCGCAACAACCTCGATTCCACCGGATCGAAGTGCATCCATAACGCCATTTATTTCGTGACGGAGCATTGCTACATCGCCGACCATAAGCGCGGATTCTTCGGTTCCGGTGAATGCCGCATAGGTGGCAAGCCCCATGTCAACCGGAATTTCCATTCCATTCGCGTTTTTGAATGTGAGATCGCTTCGCGGAATGTTGATCCGGAAAGAGCCGTCGGCGTTCAGCGTTCCCTCTTTGCCGATGGTTGTTGCGGCGTCTTGGAAGTATCTCGGAACCTCTTGCGCTGCTGATAGGCAAGTTGTAAGCATAGCGGCCAGCAGGGTCAATTGCATTCTATTCATTCGTCACCTTTTTTTGGCACCAAGCATACAATGCGTCGTACATTGGCGATTCTAATTCTATCTTCTTATGGTCATCAAGACCGTGAATCAGCGCAAAACCGTGAGCGATCGCATACAGCCCTCGTCCTTCAGGGCTAGTATCGCGGTCTTCCGACACATCCGCCGCATGGACGATCTTTGCAAGCTCAATAAGCGCGAGGTCGTCCATCAGCCCATATCTGAGCATGATGCTCTCGAATGAGCATCGCCCATCCACGTGGCCAAGTTCTACATCAGTCACATCGTATGGAATTGCGCCGGTTTCTTGTGCAACCTGCATCACGTCGTCTCTTGGAACGTAAAGGAACTCTGCATGTGGGTCAACAAATTTGCGAATCAACCAGGGACAGGCGATTCGGTCCACATTTGCGTTCTCTCGCGTGATGAATTTCATGGTTCAGTATAGTGGAAGTGGAGCGTGGTGAGTGATGAGTTAGGAGTGTTGAACTGGAGACGATATAGTGCTGAGAACTGAATCAAAAAGGGAACTTGCCAATGATCTCACGTTTATGCCAACTCTATTTGCTCGGCTGAACTGCAATGCAGTCGTAATATACGATTCCGCCAAGTAGTTTATGAGTCACGCCAGATTTCAAGTCACCAACCCAAAGCTCAGTTGTCCAAACTGCTTTCTTGGGTCCATAAGGACTTATGTCTCGTGACGTGGTATAGGCGAATTTCTTTCGGTCAGGACGCCAATCCGAATTGTAACCAAAAGAGTACATTTCTTCGAACTTCCCGTGCTTCCAATCAACACGCCATCGTTTGTATTCGTCTCTCGATACCGATTCTCGTACCCATAAGTTGTTTGAGTTGGGTTGCCAAGTGCTAAAGAAGAACATGCCTGAGTAGGTGTAGGTTTTGCCCTTAGAGATTATGCTAATCTCACCTTCGTTCCATTTGATCGTACATTGAGATTCAGGGCCATTCAATACAATTTGTGATGCTTTGTATACACCGTCTGGCCCACACATTGGATCGTACCAACCATTCTTTGAAAGCCTGCCCGGCACAATTCGACCTGTTAATGGGCTCACGGTATAAACCTTGCTGCTTTTTTCTTTAGATATGATCGGATATCCGTCACTAGCTTGTTCGAAAATGTCGTCGAAATTGATACAGTAACCTGAATTAGCTATCTTTCGAGGAGAACTACCATCAAGTAGTACAGTCCAAATCTCAGTTTTGTTGTCGTCTGTCCGAAGATCAACCTCGTAGATGAGTCGTTTGCTTCCAACCCAGGCGACTGACTTGCATTGCTGTTTTGGCAAGCTCAAGGTACGACGATTCTTGCCATTCCAATTGCAAACATAAACCCGCTGATAGCTGATCCTGCGATTTGGGAAAGGATAGTATTGCCTTGCGACGTAAGCTACTTTCGGAGTTTCGACAGTGTAAGGCAATTGCCAAACCATGAATTGATTATGTCCCAGAGAATTGAAAGATAGGAAACAATTTGGAAGTACATGGAGACGACCAAGCGACCTCCGCGTGACGATCATCCAAGAACCAAAGACCAACAACCTGAGCTTCCGAAGGTAATCTCATGTCATGAGCACAATTCTTATTCTCGGCGGGGGATTTGGTGGACTGAGCTGTGCAAATGAGCTTCGCAGATTACTTGCTGACGAGCACAAGATCATCGTCGTAGATCAGAGCCCTGACTTCATAATTGGGGCATCGAAACCTTGGGTGATGCTAGGCGATTTGGAACCAGAAAGGGCAAAGCACTCTAGGCAGAAGCTGAAAAGTCGAGGTATCGAATTCGTTCAAGCAAAGATAAACTCGATAGACCCAAACAATCGCTCTGTTGAAACGAGCGTCGGAAAAATCCAAGGCGACTATTTGGTGATCGCTTTGGGGGCTGAGCTTGACATGAATCAAGTTCTTGGCTTAGCTGAAAATGCTCACTCATTTTATGATCTTTCAGGCGCTATCAAACTTCGCGATGCATTGCAAAAGTTTAAAGGGGGCGACATCGTCCTTCTTATCCCCAGGGCACCGTTCAAGTGTCCTCCCGCACCCTATGAGTCTGCGCTTCTTCTGAAGGATCACCTGAAGCGACGGAAGATTCCTCATAGGCTCACCGTTGCTACTGTTGAAGGCGCTCCGATGGCAACTGCTGGACCCGAAATTGGATCGTTTGTTCGGGAGCTAATGCAAACGGCAGGAATCACTTATTTGAATTTGAGAAAGACGATCTCAGTTGATGGAGTAGGGAAAAATGTCAAATTCGAAGACGGCGACCTTGGTTACGATTTGCTCATCGCTGTTCCTCCTCATGTTCCGCCAACGGTGATCTTGGATTCATCGCTAAAAGGACCCAACGGATGGATTCCCATTGATCGAGAGTCGTGCCGGTTAACCAAACCCCAGGCTGGAGTATTCGCTATCGGAGATTGCACGGTTTCACCTCTACCTGGAAAATTCAAGCCTGACGCTCCGCTAGTCTTGCCAAAGGCCGGAGTATTTGCAGATCGGCAGGGAATAGTGGTTGCCCAGAATATTGCGCTTGCGATGCGGGGGCAAACCAGCCGTGTGGCATACGACGGAAAAGGCTTTTGCTACATTGAAACAGGCGACATGCACGCAGCGAGGGGGGATGGATCGTTTTTTGATCTGCCTCATCCAACCATGGAACGCCACATTCCTGATATGACGCATTATGAAGGCAAGCGGGAGTGGGTGAAGGGGTTGATTGAGAGGTTTTTAGGTAGCTAAGTTAGGGTGTTGCACCATTTGCAAAACCGCTTAAATGGAACTGTCGCTTCAAAAAGCAGGTTTTATTAAGTGACTTAGTCGCCGAAATTCGGCATTCAACAAATGACCAAATCAAACCGAATTCGACTCTGGGTAGGGGGCATTGCCCTTGGCACCGCACTTCTGTTTTGCGGCGTCGGATTTTGGGTGTTGGATGCTGCCTTCGGAATCAAGATTTATGGCGACGAATTGGATGTCCAACTTGCCAGAGCGAGAGAGCTGGGGGTCCCAACCGATGCGGTTGAAATCGAATTTCCTGTGATCTCGTTGAAAGAGGACGCAACCCCCGAATTGCTTCGCATCCATCAAGAAGTTCAAGACCTACGAAAGGAGACCACAGAGTTTCGAAATAACTTAGATCAAGATAAGTCGCTTACTCCCGAGGAACGAACATCAAGGTTTTCCAACTTCGTATTGAATAGCCATGCGAACTTGCTCGATATTACGAGTCAGCTCACTTCAAAACCCGGATTTCAAGTTAATCGAGATTGGAACCGCGGACCCTGGCTAGCACTGCCGGAGTATTCTAGTTTTATTCGAATAGCAAGAATGCATGGATTCCGTGCGAGCCGAAATTTCCGTTCTAGCAAATGGAACGAAGCAATCCGCGACATCAAGACCCTGGCAACCTTGCGAGATTACACAAGTCAAGAGCCTGTATTGATGGCCATGATCGTTGGATACTCGATGGACATGATTTGGCTGCGAGCGATCGAAAACGGAGTTGCTGCCTCAAAAGACAATCCTGCACAACTGCAACAACTCAAGGAAATTTTAGACAAACATAGATTCAAACCGGATATTGAGCGCGCATTTCAAACTACTCCAATCATTGCAGCTGCTTGCGCTCGCAACATTCGGCCAATGCAACAATTCAGATATTTGTTCATGGGCGGCAATCGTTTCAGGTTTGAACGCGAACCAAAGCAACTGATTACTTCCGGAATACCTTCCAGTGTGCTGGGCAGGAATATGTTGAAGTCATTTCTTGAATTTTGGAACGATCAGCACCAGATCATCAACTCGAATTCTGAGCCGTTGGTAGTTTTGGCTCAACTGGAGCAGGCGAGAAACAGTGCCATTGCAAACAAAACCATCGCTGCAGACTTTATCCGGGCGACGACTAACTCAATTGAACAAATTTACGCTAGCGCATTGAGGCACAAAGCCACTTTGAGGTCCATTGAAGGGATGATCGCTGTGTTTAACTTCAAACAGCAATTAACGAGGATGCCCACTTCCTTAAATGAGGCTGGCTTTAATCAACTTGATCCATATTCGGAACAGCCGATGAAGCTAATAACTGATGCT
>JANNJE010000431.1:0-1450 GCA_031405735.1 Armatimonadota bacterium
GTGGATGCAAACGGAGTTGTCTCGATTCGCCTTCGCGGACACATTCCAGTGAACCGCCCTGGAGGAACGACTCTGTGGCTGTACTCGGTGGACTTTGCTCAGCTTGAAGCAAGCTTCGAAGCGCCTCCTCCATAGGGATGGAAAAATAGGACATATAGGACTAATAGGACATATTCGTCCTATTGGTCCTAAATGTCCTATTCAGATTTCCACCCGCCCGAATCCTTCGCAAACTCGAAACTTGCATCCCTTGCACCGATGGACTTGCTGAGTCAATGGAAAAACGTCAAAGAGATGCTCGAAGTTTTTGCCTGCCGATTCTAAGAGGTGAACAAATGTTTCATGCTTCGCTTGCCACTCGCGTTCCAGATTCCCTAAACGAAATTCTTCAAATGGATATTCGGTCAAACAGTTTTCGGCGCCTGCCGCAAGCCAAACACCATACAGCTTGATCTTGCCAGGCTCAGCTCCCCATTCTCGAATAGCAAATTCTGCGTAAGTATGCAGTTGGTCCCGAATCTCATTCTCAGAATAATCAGAAACTCGTCCAGTTTTCCAATCGAACAGAATGGTTTCTTCAGGAGTGCGGATAGCAAAATCGTACTTCGCCCAAATGGTGATTTTTTCAAATTGAAAGCTTGGCGTAATGTTGACGATGGGGACTTCCCATGTTTCAACACCGAAATCAATGAGCATTTGAGGAATTGACGAGGCAAACCAGGTGTCCACAAACTCGTCTACTTTCAAGGCAATTTCTTCTTTTTCTTCCTCGCCCGGCAGGCCGTCGAAATAATAGCGGTCAATGGGCTGGCGTCTGCCTTCTCCAGGTTCGTTCGAACCTGATGCGTGCAAGTATTGCCATCTTTGGGTTTCGTCAAAGTATTGTTGAACCAGTTTCCGAATCCCTTTCCCTAAGTCCTTTGGCCATTCGCCCTTTTCGACATACTTGCGGAGAGAATAGGTAATCGCATCATCGGCAACTTGCCCAACGAGCGCAAAGTAACCCATTAGGCGCTTTTGGAACATGACTTCGCGGCGAATATCCATCGGGGTCCGATATGCCTGATAGTGAAGCGCCCACTTCCTTGGACACTCTTCATAGAGGCCGATGCTGGACTTAGAGAGGGTTACTTTTGGGCGGTACGCCATACCGGATTCATTTTTGCACTTTTCTGGAATTGCATGAATTGGGGTTAGCAGTTAGCAGTTGGCGGTTGGCGGATGACGGAAAACGGATTGCAGTGTGCGGAGAGCGGAATGAATAGTGCGGTGGGTGAAGTGCGGAGAGCGGAGTGCGGAGAGCGGAACGCAACCTGCCAACAACCTGCCAACAACCTGACTACCACTTGCCGACCACCTGCCAACCACCTGCCAACTACCTGCTACCAACCTGCAAACTGCTATCCGCCAACCGCTAACTCCCACCAATCCACAATCCACAATCCAAAAA
>JANNJE010000432.1:0-2559 GCA_031405735.1 Armatimonadota bacterium
TGGAGATTTAGGAATGAGAAAATTTGTCTTTTTAGCTTCAATCGCTGTGACAGCGAGTTCGCAAGCTAGCATTATTTGGAACTACGGCCCCTCGACAGGGACGATGACTTCGGCATTTTGGAGCAACAGTAGCACTGGCCAACGATTTACGGAAAGAGTGATGTTTGCAGGCGGCGCAACCGCAAACATGTTTCGAAGTTATGGCGGTGGCGGCGGCACGGTGGGCGGCATTTATAATGTTCGCATCTATAGCGACACGGGTGGCACTCCAGGAACGCTAGTGTTCGATAACAACATTGCGTGCACATCGGTTACTAATCTTGGTTCGGTTCCAAACAATCTTCCGCCTGGCACTCAAATCCTGTTCGCCGTCGAGATTCCGTTTACCTTTACATTTTCTGCTGGGGCTACCTATTGGATCGGAGCTGCTGGCGTAGGCAGTGGCGCTTCCTTTAACCAAGCCGGAGTTCAAGCGCCTGGCGATAGCTCCATGTACCAGTTCAGTGGCAACACGCCACAGGGCTTTACGGGACAAGCTGTTGGAGACCAGATGTTCCAATTGGATGGAGAAATTGTGCCAGAGCCTGCTACAATGCTGGCCCTGGGATTGGGTGGCTTGGCACTAATCAAGCGACGTCGCAAAGCATAGCGTTTTGTTGATTAAAAAAGGATTTGGCTCTATTGGAAAATGGAGCCAAATTCTTTTTTCTTTGAACCCCCGAGCATGGCTTCACGGGAGGGTCGCGACACCAAAATTGAGAACCACTCTTACAGCCCTTCATCCCCTTAATCCCCTTCCTCCCTTTTTGAAGATTTCCCAGTTGAGAAAAAGGGAGGAAGGGGAAATCGCGCTCATCTACTTCACAGGCTCGGGCTCTTTCTTGCTCGCCTCTGCTTGCAGTGCCCTTGTCAGCCGGGAAGCCCTTTTTGCATCAGAACCAGCTATTTTTTGAAGTAGCTCGGTCACCTTTTCAGTGTTCATCGCATTCAATATAGGGCCGAGTTCTTCGTCTTTCCAATCCAAAATCGTCTTCTCAAGCGAGGCGACATCCATTTCGTTCCATAGCGCTGCCACTTTGGCTTGGCCGAGTTTTGGATCATCGGTCGGAATAGGTACCGGTTCACGAGCACTAATTGAAACTTCTGGCTCAGGTTCAGGGGTCGAAGTAGAATCTGCCGCACTTGGTTGAGGCGCGTCCTTTTCTTCGCCATACATCGCTGTGATCTTCTTCTTTGGCGTGACTCCCGGAATGTTAATCATCCCCTTTGTCGCTGCGAAATAGGCTCCGCCTCCTAATAGAAGTACGGGAACAACGATCATCATTAATTTTTTCATCTTCCGGTTTTCTGGCTATATAGAGCCATTATCTTCTTGACGTAATCCTGGGTCTGCTTGTATTCAGGAATGCCATTATATTTTTCAACAGCACCCGGTCCAGCGTTGTATGCAGCTAGCGCAAGCTGTGGATCGCCTCCAAACCGTTTCAGCATCTGAGAAAGATATGTCGCCCCACCGCGCAGATTTTGCTCAGGATCAAACGGATTGTTCACACCTAAAGAACGTGCCGGGCCCGGCATGAGTTGCGAAAGCCCCATCGCACCTGCCGATGACCTCGCACCGGGATCATAAGCGCTCTCTGCGGAAACTAGTGAATCAAAGAGAGCTGAGTCAATTCCAGCATCCTTTGCGGCCTTTTCAATCATTGCCTTTAGGTTCTCTGGGCTTTGTGTTGGCTTGACCATAGTTTGATCGCCAAACGGATTGAAGGGTGAGAATCCGCCCAATGAACCCGATAGTCCGCTTGGAACTTGTGATGACGGTTGTTGAACGCTCGGGAAGGCGGCGTCCAGTTTTGCCTGAATTTCAGCCATTCGCGAGCGAATGGCATCTGGTCCTTTGATTCCAATTTCAATTCTCAAGATGCCCTCCTATTCACTGCCCATTCATCCGATTCGGTCTGTTCCTTGCGCTTTTCTTCGGCCACCCATTCTTCTTTGTCTCTCTCGCTGAGCTTTACAAGTGTTTCATGCTCCTGCCGTTTTTCGATCCATTCTTCTCGCTTGGTTTCTTCTTCTTGTGTAAGAATTTCAATGACCATTGCTTGCTGTCGTTCTTCATCGTCAATCCGGTTCATCATTCGCTCAATTGCGATCCGATCTTGAATCGTTTCGGAAGCGCCCGAAGTCAGTCGCCCCCGCCGAATTCCGAATTGCTCAGATTCTGCTTCGGCGACGAGGCGATTTGCTCTCGCTTCGAGGTATGCGTCTTTTGCATTTTGTTCAAGCAATTCTCTGTAATCGAGAACTCTCTGCAATCGAAAGTGGAAATTAGCCATTGGTTACTCCGTCTAATTGCGCTATGGACTCGTTCCACGAAGTTTCGCGACGACGTCGATCGTCTGCGCGCATACCGGGGAATACGTTCCGAGGGCCGGGTCGGTACAGAAGGAGCGAGATTGCCGCACTTGGCGGCGTTCGCTTATCATGCGTGAATCCTACAGGTTTCGGAATCGCCATGACGACCTTGGAAATCAGCTTGCCCGACAGTCTCGCCAAAGA
>JANNJE010000433.1:0-21610 GCA_031405735.1 Armatimonadota bacterium
CGCTGTGGCTTGCCGTAAAGGTTGGTTCGTCACCCGTTATGAAGCTCGCATTGTTCCTGTTTGGACTTTCAATTTGGTATGGCATCCTAACTTATTTGCGGGAGTTGCTGGAGAAGCCAAAGAAGATATGAACCCAGAACTTCGTGAACTATACCAAGAAGTGATCCTCGATCACAACAAGCGCCCCAGAAACAAAGGGAGGCTCGAACACGCCACAGGTTCAGCTGATGGATACAACCCACTGTGCGGCGACACGATTCATGTGGAACTGGAAGTAGACCACGACGTCGTGAAAGACATCAAGTTCGACGGCCACGGATGCGCAATTTCGATGGCAAGCGCATCTTTGCTAACGGAGGCAGTTAAGGGAAAGACCGTCAAAGAAGCGCGCGAGCTTTTCAATTCGATGCAAGACATGTTGACCGGTGGCGAGGCGTACTTTGAGGACGATGAGCTTTTAGCGCTTTCTGGAGTTAGGGAATTTCCAGTTCGAATCAAATGTGCAGTTTTGGCGTGGCATGCGTTAAAGCAAGCTCTTGAGGGTGGGGGTACTGCTACAAGCGAATAGCCCATGCCACACCCAGTTGAAAAGCAAATCCCAGACGAGCCAAAAAAGCTCAACGCCATCGAAAAGTCAATGCTCGAAAACGAGGTCATTGAATCCATTCGTTACGTTTATGATCCCGAAATTCCGGTCAACGTCTACGATCTTGGACTCATCTATGGAGTTGCAATTGACGATGACGCGAACGTTACTGTTACGATGACCCTCACTTCCCCCATGTGCCCGGTAGCAGAGGCGTTGCCCGCCGAAGTGGAGGATTCCGTTCGAGACACAAAGGGCGTCAAAACTGCAAAGGTAAACTTAACTTGGGAGCCTCCTTTCAGCCTCGATATGGTTTCGGATGAAGTAAAACTGATGTTGGGACTCTTATGAGCAGATCTGAACAAAATTTCGCACGAAATATGACACATATCATGTTTCAGAATGCGAATACGGAGTAAATAGTAGAGTAAGCCATGAAATTTAGCGCACAAGAAGAATACGGTTTGCGACTGCTCTTGCAGATCGCCAAGGCCGAACCAGGAAGAACGGTGACTATTCCCGAGCTTGCGAGGCTGGAAGAACTGAGCGAGCCTCACGTTGCCAAATTATTGATGATCCTTCGCAAGACTGGCTTTATTCAGAGTACTCGCGGGCAAACTGGTGGCTACCGGCTTGCGAAATCGCCGGAGACAATCGTCATCGGCGAAGTGCTGAAGGAGTTGGGTGGAAGGGTATACGACGAGGGATTTTGTAGCCGGCATTCGGGCCTTTCGGCAGAATGCACTCACTTGGGTGACTGTGGATTGAACGGACTTTGGATTGACGTCCAAAGTGCGATTGACTCCATCGTATTCCATCGAACCCTTGCCGACTTAATGGAACTTTCTCATAAAGGAAGCCTTGTACAGCTTGGAAGCTATCCGGGCAAATCATGAACCAAACTGAATTTCCTGTTACGATCACTGAAGCAGCCGTCTCCAGAATCAGGCGCCTGATAGAGCGCGACGGCCGTCCCAATGCTTTTCTCCGGGTTGGAGTAAAGGGCGGCGGATGTACCGGACTCGAATACGTGACGCAGGTCGAAGACGCTCCCCGAGAAAACGATTTGATCGCAGAGTACGATGGCGTGATTGTTCGATGCGACCCAAAATCTGCGACTTTTTTGGAAGGTTCGATTTTGGACCAGTCTGAGAATTTAATGCGCGGATTGCGATTCCAAAATCCGAATTCGGAAAAAAGTTGCGGATGCGGAAGCAGCTTTACTCCAAAGGATTAGAACAGCTTTGCACCATTGGGCACCTCCTTGGTCGGAGAAACCAATACAACGTTTCCTTCTCCGTCGTCAAAGCCGCAGACCAGAACCTGAGATTCAAATGCCGCAATTCGTTTCGACGGAAAGTTCAAAACTGCAACCACTTGCATACCCACCAAAGATTCGCAGGTGTAATGAGCTGTGATTTGAGCAGATGATTGCTTTTTTCCAAATTCGCCAAAATCAACCCAGACTTTGAACGCAGGTTTTCGAGCTTCAGGAAATTGCTCCGCACGAACGATTGTTCCAACTCGCAGTTCGACTTTTTCAAAGTCCGACCATTCGATGAGATTCATGGACGTAACCGTACCCGGAGTCGAGCATGTTCTTTAACACAATGGGTGCCACAATTAAGGGGTGAATTCCACACTTTCAAACGCGATTACATCTCGCTGGGACACTTCGATCGCATCAAAACTAACTGAGCCTGACCTGCTTGTTTACGCATCCAATCTGCTAGGCTCCGATCCAAGAATTACGAACTTCGGAGGCGGGAATACTAGTTCAAAAGTTGAAGCCGTAGACCCGATTACGGGAGAAGCAACGACGGTACTTTGGGTGAAGGCAAGCGGCGGCGATTTGGGTTCGGCAACAGCAAAGAGTTTCGCAAGTCTTGATTTGCCGAAGGTGATTTCGCTTAAAAGGATGTCTGAATCTGGAACTCACGAAGATGAGATTGTAGACCTCTACAAACATTGCATTTTCAATTTGAACCCTGCTGCTCCTAGCATTGATACACCGCTTCATGCGCTGGTTCCATTTCGAGCCGTTTCGCACATGCACAGCGACGCGGTCATTGCAGTCGCGGCGTGCGACTGGGCATTTGAACTGACCAACGAAATATGGGGAGATGAAATGGGCTTTCTTCCTTGGAAGCGTCCCGGCTTCGATCTTGGATTAATGCTTGAAAAACTCATCGTAGAAAGTCCAAATCTCAAAGGCGCGCTCATGCAGTCACACGGATTTATTTGCTGGGCAGACACGTGGGAAGAGTGCTACGAACTGACGTTGAAAATGATTAATCAAGCACAAGAATTCATTGATTCACGAGGACCAGACAAGGCGTTTGGCACATTGAAACCCCTCCCCAGTGAGCGAAGCCATGGGGGGGGGGCATGGGTGGGGGTACTCGCAAATCTCCTTCCGATGCTCCGAGGAAGAGTAGCCCACGAGGGCCAACGGCTAATCGCCTGTGTTGACCAAGATCCTGTCCTCCTTGACTTCCTCAGCCGAGAAAAAATGGAAGCTCTTGCTGCCTTGGGCACAAGCTGCCCCGACCATTTTTTGAGAACGAAGATTTGTCCAATGGTTCTTTCTGGACTGAGCGACATTCAAACAGAAATTGATAAATTCAAGAAGAGCTACGCCGCCTACTACGAACGCTGCAAACGGCCTGATTCTCCAGCAATGCGGAACCCGAACCCAAGCGTAGTTTTGATTTCGGGACTTGGCATGGTTAGCTTCGGCAAGAACGCTCAAGAAGCCAAAGTCACCGGGCAGTTCTATCGAAATGCGATCGAAGTCATGCGCGGAGCAGAGACGCTCGGAAAGTATGTTTCCCTCCCTGAGCAAGAAGCATTCGATATTGAATATTGGCTTCTCGAAGAAGCCAAATTGAAACGAATGCCGCCGGAAAAAGATCTTTCCAGGCAGATCGCTGTGATCACGGGAGGAGCGCAAGGTATCGGGCTCGCGACCGCCAAAAGGATGGCTGAGCAGGGTGCGTGTGTTGTTCTGCTCGACATCAACGAGAGTGCGCTCGAGTCAGCAATGGATGAAGTCCAAAAGGCAAGCGGAGTGCCAGGCTCGGTGACGACTGCGGTTTGCGACGTCACTTCTCTTGACCAGGTTAATGCAGCTTTTGAAACGGCAATTCGAACTTTCGGAGGAGTTGACCTGCTTGTGATTTCAGCGGGCAATGCCCGTCGCGGATCAGTTGCTGACACGACCGATGAGGACTACGATTTTCTCAGCAATCTTTTGATGAAGGGTTACTTCTTAGCTGCCAGAGCAGGGATTCAAGTTATGCAAGCGCAAGGAACAGGAGGCAGCATTGTGATTGTGGGAAGCAAGAACGGGACAGCCACAGGGGCGGGCGCGGCGATCTATTCGGCTGCAAAGGCGTTCGAGCTTCATCTCATGCGCACTATTGCGGTGGACCATGCGAAGGACGGAATTCGGTGCAATGCGATCAATCCTGACGCGGTTTTGCAAGGCTCTGCGATTTGGTCTGGCGAATGGAAAAAGCAGACAGCAGCGAACTTGGGAATCCCAGAAGACCAGCTCGAAGACCATTATCGAAAGCGCTCAATGCTCGGTGTGACAGTTTCGACAGATGATTGCGCCGATGCAATCTGCTGGCTGGCAGGGCCGCATTCAACAAGGACGACGGGTTGCGTAGTTCCGGTAGATGGCGGAAATCGGGAAGGTTTTCTGCGCTAGATGTTATGAACGAGATTTCATTGAATCGCCCTCGAATCCTCGAGACTGTGCTCTATGCCGATGACTTAGGAGCTGCGCGGTCGTTTTATGTTGATGTGCTGTTGCTCGAAGAAATTTCCTTCGACGCAACTCGCGACCTCTTTTTGATGGCTGAAGGAAGCGTTCTAATCATCTTCAAGGCAAGCAGAACAAAGATTCCAGACTCAGGCGTTCCGCCTCATGGAACGGAAGGAGTCGGGCATGTTGCCTTTTCAGCTTCAGCAGACGAGGTAGAGGCTTGGATGGCTCGCCTTGCCTCTCACAGCATCGAGATTATCAAGGAGATTAACTGGAAAGACGGGGCACGGTCTTTTTACTTCAATGATCCCGCAGGAAATGTTTTGGAATTCGCAACGCCTGATTTGTGGGGTGTTGAATAAATTAATTTTTGGCTGGAACAGAATTTGAGTTACCTGACCGAGTCTCGCTTTCCGCCGTTCCATGCGCTCATTGAAATGGGCAGTTTTCCGCTTGCAATGCAATCTGCTACATAGCCTGTGTAGGCGACTTGGGATATTTCGGTGCTTGCTCGATGAATCATCGGAATTTTGCCTGAAGAAATTCTTTTCAAGATTGGAATCGCTCTCTTAGAACCCCATTGGCCAAGGACTTCCACAGCTGGATACCGGACATAAAATTCATTGACGCTGAGGCACTTTATTAATAACTCTTCGTCTCCTTTTTCTTTTAAGACTCCAAGCAGTTTGATTGCAAGTTTTGGAGAGACTTTGCCTTTACCTAAGATAGAGGACTTTCTCACTTCGCTTAGAGCCCAAGGGTTCCGGAGTTTTGCGAGGGACAGAATAGTTGTTGGAATCGTTGAGTACTTACTGTGGTGATCTTTCAGATTCCATATTTCGCCGTAGAGTTCAAGCAGAACTGGCCAATCCGACTTCGATCCAACTTCTCCAAGTGGCTGAACTGCATTGAAGTACCGGCTCCGAACAGCTTCGTTGAGTACTGGTGCAGCTGCACGAAATTTCCACGATGCAGTTGCTGAAGCGGCATCCCAACGAACTTCCATAACCCTATGGGTAATCGCCTGTTCAAGTGCTCGTCGCGTTGGGGGAAGGTTGATCTCCTTAAGTGATTCTACAATTCTCTTGCCTACGTACCTGTCAGTACTTGGCAATGCGCCGATAAGGGCTCTAATTAGAGGATCTCGGCGCCTTCGCGGAATCTCCATTGCTGCAGCGTAGGCACGACCCTTTGAATCAAGGGCGAGTGCTTGAATAAGTTCAGAATCTTGAGCTGTAACAGCCCATAGCCACAATTCGCGTGAAAATGGAAGGTGGTTCGAAGTAGCGGCAATGCGTCGTGCTTCGCTACGAGATATCTGGCCGAAGCTATCACAATGCAAAAAGACTATTGCGATGTACCAAACGAAGTGTCGCACATTGATTCAAACAAACGGTACCGATATGTAGTTCCAAAAAAGAGAAGCCGAGTAGGTGGCCGTACTTTTACGACAAACGAAAACTGCATACTGCAAACCAACAACCAAAGAACCCTACCCACTTACTGGCAACTCAGGCAAAACAGGCTCCTCAGGCTCTTCTATCCCTTTCGCCGAATTCATCTTTGCCAGCTTGTCTTCAAACGCCACAACGGCTCTTCCCTCAAGTCCGTGCGGCTTGCCTTCCAGCATCGCCTGCAGTCCAATCAGTTCTGCTCGGCTGAAGCTCACCGAACCCAGCACATGCTCCTCGAACGCTTCATACGCCATCGGAGCGACGGCTTTGGCGCAGGTTGCCATGGCTTCGGCAAAAACGCGAATCTCATATTGCGCATGGGCGTCCATTCGCAATCGTAGAAAGTGGAAAAGGTTGTGCAAGTCAATCTGCCAATACCATTCCGTATAGAGGCTAATCGGCAAATTCGCGCGGGCAAGTTCTCTCGCCACGCCTTTTTCGAGCATCGCTTCATAGCCTGCGTACATCGCTTTCTGTTCATCCTCCATCTGCTGAATGACTTGCATCGCCTCATCAAATGGCAGTGAGCCTGCACGGCCTTGCTTGTTCGATTCGCTTTGAAAAGAGACTTTATCAGCGTCAGGCAAATAGAATTCGTCCTTCATCACCGAGTACCGCCCCGAAATCTCGTTCAATCTTGCGGTTCGGTGGCGAACCCATTGGCGAGCCACGAAAATCGGCATTTTTGTGTGAAAAGTAAGCTGAACTTGCTCAAATGGAGACGTGTGCGCATTTCGCAACAAGTAGTGAATCAACCCACGATCTTGCCGAAACGACTTCGTTCCAGACCCGTAGCTAACTCGTGCCGACTGCACGATTCGCTCGTCGCCGCCCATGTAGTCAACCAGGCGCACAAAGCCTTTATCAAGGACTTTGATTTCTTGATCGAGAAGAGCTTCCGCCTCTGGAATGATGATTCGCGGCATTGTTTGATTTTGCCATCTTTGCGTTTGGGAGTGCTTTTTGGGAGTGCGCGGGCTTGGCCGCGCTTTTTTTTTCGGATTGGTTCAGCTTGGTTTCGATTTGTTCGGACTCGTGCGGGACAAACCCGAACCTCCGAACCAAACCGAGCTAACCCGAACGTTGCAGCGAAAGCGCGGCCAAGCCCGCGCACTCCCAAAGATCGTGCCATCATAATTCCGCGTGAAAACATTAGTCACCAATATCGGCAGGCTCGTAGTCCGAGCATCAGCCAAAAACCACGAAGCCTATAACGGAGCCGCACTCTTGATTGAGGATGGAAAAGTAGTCGCATCAGGAACTAGATCAGATGTTGAAGCACTCGCCAAGGACGCCGAAATTGTGGACGCCGGGCAGCGACTTGTAACTCCGGGCCTCATTGATGCGCACACACATTTAGTTTTTGGTGGAAATCGAGCCAACGAATTCGAAACTCGGTCTCAAGGTGCTACTTATGAAGAAATTGCGGCTAGCGGGGGCGGGATTCTCTCGACTGTTGCCGCAACCCGGACGGCTAGCGAAGACGATCTTGTTGCGCTAGGAAAGAAGCTCATTGACTGGATGTTTAAATGCGGAACCACAAGAATCGAAGCGAAAACTGGCTACGGACTCGATATTGAAAGCGAATTGAAGTGCCTTCGGGCAATAGCAAGAATCGAAAAGGAAACGGGTGTTTCCATTTCGAAAACTCTGCTCGCGCTCCATGCCGTTCCTCCAGAATTCGCGGGAAACAAAAATGGCTATGTCCAATACGCGCTTAACGAAATTCTGCCCGCGGCGATGGCACTTGAAGATTCAGCTCGTCCGCAATGGGTTGATGTTTTTGTTGAAAAGAACTATTTCGACCCAGAGGATGCAAGGGTTTTAGCAAGGGCTGCGAAGCAATTCGGCCTTGGTTTGCGGATGCATGTGGATCAACTTTCAGATGGAAACGGTGCATTTTTGGCATCAGAATTGGGGGCAATCTCCGCTGACCATTTGGAACACACGAACGAGACGGGAATACAGGCATTGGCGAAGTCGGGAACAGTGCCGATCTTGCTTCCAGCAAGTGTTTTTTGCCTTGGGAAGTCGAAATATCCAGATGCAAGGAGGATGTTGGATGTAGGGCTGCCGGTTGCTTTGGCTACGGACTTCAATCCTGGCTCGTCGCCAACTCCCAGCCTGCCATTTGCGATGTTTTTAGCTTGCGCTCAAATGATGATGACTCCAATGGAGGCATTGGCGGGATGTACCGTTCATGCAGCGAGGTCTCTCGGAACTTCCTCAGAGGTGGGCTCATTGGAAATGGGAATGAAAGCAGATTTTGTGATTTGGGACTGCGAGGATGAGCGCGAAATTCCCTTTTGGGTTGGTGCGCCGGTTGTGCATCAGACTTGGATAGGGGGCATGGCCAGGTAGTGTGTCTTGTGTAGGTTTTTGGAATGCGGCAGGCTTGACCGCGCTTTTGAGAACTTATTCGGGTTAGCTCGGATTGGCACGGGGGCTCGGATTTGTCGGGCACAAAACCGGACAAAGCCGAACAAACTCGTGCCAATCCGAACGAAATAGCGCGGTCAAGCCCGCCGCACTCCCAAGTTTAAGCCTGCAAGTCTATGATTTGCCCTTTACCTTGAAGCACTTTCAGCAATTGTGCTGCCTCGCCCTTCTGTGCATCAAGCGCCTTCTTTAGAATGGCAATTTGGGCGTCAGGCTGCTGTGTCTCGCCGGATTGATAGGCCCGAAGAGCTTGCTGGACAACAGTAGAGCTCGATACGTTCATTATCGAGAATTATTGGCATTTCGGGATGATTTCTAAAGGTTCGTTCGAATTTTCGCTCGATTGACGCTAACGGGTCGCTAATAGCGTGTTAGTACGAAGGTAGATGCGATATCGTTTCGGTTAAAGACAATAGCGACCCTTAACAATCCACAATCCAAATTATCACCCCAGTCACCCATGTCAAGAATCACCCCCTCAGCCCATCTCCAAATGCCCAACCAAAAAGCGCACCTGCTGAGACCACCGATCCACCCCAAAGCAACACTTCGTACGGGTCAATCGCCTGCGAACCAGCGGCACCAATTGTCAGAATCACCACCACTCCAACCAACCCGATCATCAGTCTTGAGAGCGTTATCGAAAACGATCGCATCAAGCCGCCGACAACTATGTAAATCGCACCTGCAACCCATAAATTGACAACGCCCAGCAAGAGAAAGAGCAAGTTTGGCGAAATTCGCCCCATTGCTGTCGTGACTTCGAAGCGGTCCAGATAATCTGCCAAGCAGAGAGTTGCACCCATGATAGCCCCCGAAAAGAACAGCATGCTTACCAAACCCACAGTCCAACTAGAAACAATCGTGCCCTTCGCAAAAACGGACTCCTCGGGGCTCATCGCCACAAAACAACCTGCAACAACGGTAAGCACGGTGCCAACAACGGGCGAAACCCACCGGCCATCTTGATTGCTTTGTTTGTGCCTGGAAATCTCAGTGCGATTGAACTGATCCAGCATCTCTTCATGCTTTCGCAAATAGATGTCATTCCTAGGGTCAAATTGATTAGCGTAGGCAAACATTTTGCTTGCCAATTTCCAGTCGCCTCTAGATCGAGCGATGTCGCCCAATGCAGCGTAACTGAGGGCAGATCGAGGATCTTCTGCAACAATCTGTCGCGCCAAAATCTCCGCTTCCTTGACATTTCCAACGCTCATAAGTTTGCGGAGCCGTTCTTCCTTTTGTTTCTGGCTGACGGGGCTTGATTTTGGTTTTTGGTTGTTAGTTGTTGGTTGTTTTGGTGTTGGCGGTCTTTGACTCTGTTTCTTCTTCCGCAATTCTTCGTTTATCTTGCGAAGGCGATCGTATTCGGCTCTACGAATCGGATCCGAAAGTACCTCGTAAGCCTTTGTGACCTCGATGAACTTTGCAGAAGCGTCGGCCGACGAATTGCGATCTGGGTGATATTCCATCACCAATTTCCTGTGTGCCCTCTTGATCTCTTCGGGAGTTGCCGAATCCTTCAAGCCCAATATTTCATATGGCGTTGCTTTCAATAGTAAATCTCTTACAGGTCAACGGAAATGCTATTCGCATATTGAGAATAGAATTGAAATACGATGAAGCCTATATAAACTCCTACAACCACTAACGCAAAAACACCAACAGCATACGCCGACTGAGTGGAACGCATCTTCGATTCATCCTCGTAAAACTCCGCCATTTTCACGAGCATTTCATTAACATTTCCCGTTGTTTCTCCGGTGTGAACCATGTCTAAAACGATAGGAGAGAACACACCCGCTGTGCGCAAAGTCTCGTGAATCCCATCGCCTTCTTCTAGGCTTCGATGCAGCGGATGCAAGCAAGCTCGCATATATTCGTTACCGCATGCGTCCGCACCTAGTTTGAGTGCTTCAGGGACAGCGACTCCACCAGCGTAAAGCGCCCCAAACGCCCGCCCGAATCTTGCCATGCAAAGTTGTTGGATTGTGATTCCAAAATAGGGGACTCGCAATACGAGTTGATCGTAGTTGAAGCGGATTCTTGGGTTAGCGAGCCCGACACGATTGAAGAGAAACAGCCCGATCAGGACTGGCCCCAAAATGATCCATGTTGAAATCTCTGTCAACGGCGAAGAAAGCCCACCCTTTACGCCAAGGTATTTCATGAGAAAGTTGGCGGCAAGAATAACCACCATAGAGGTGCCCAAAACTAGCTTCGGATAGATTGTTACCCGCCGAACCAGATTCCGCAATTCAATTTCGCGATCCAAATAATCAGCGATCTGTTTGCACGAGTTTTCCAGCATTCCACCGCTCTCGCCAACTCTCATCAAGCTTAGGATCAATGGCGAGAACATCTCTGGATAACGCTGGAGACCAGCAGAAATGGGGCGACCTTCCATGGCGTGACCCTTTAGCTCCCATACAACGCTTTTGAGCCTCAGATCGTGGGTTTGGCCAGCAAGTGTGTCAAGGGTTTGGACAATTGGGACGCCAGCCTTCAGCATTGTATGAAGCTGTCGAAAGAACATCACTTGGTGAGTGAGCGAAATCTTGTTGACAAGTGGCCCGACGACCTCGGTCATAAATTTTGAGCGAGGTTCGGCAGGTGGAGGGCTAGGTTGTTGCTGTTCAGTTGAAGGTGGTCTGTTGTAGGTTGCCGGATTTTCGATTTTCGATTTTCGATTTTCGATAACGGAATCAGGGACGTAATCCACAAGCGGATCACCGACACCTGAAGGTGCCCCGATGGAACTGACGCGCAAGCCTAGTTTCGTAAGTTCCTCGGCGGCTTGAGACAGCGACCCGCTCAGCATAGTGCCGTTGACAGCTTGACCATCTTCATTCGTCGCTTTATATTCAAAAACCGGCATTGAATCATTATCCTGGCATAACTATTGGTAAGACGGACAATTTGCGCAAGTTGTTGGTTGTTGGTTGCTGGTTGCTGGTTGTTGGTTGTTTGTTGTTAGTTGTTAGTTGTTGGTTCTTGGTTGTTGGTTCGTGTATGTTGGGCTGAATCTGGTCTCCGCTCTCCGCTCTCTGCACTTACCTCTCCGCACTCTTCACTCCACACTTATCACTAAAAGTCCCATTCCGAAACCCCGAACTCGTGAATGTCGTCATACATGGTGTGGCAATCCTCGATCCCGCAACAGAGCCCGCAACGTACCGTAAATCGCCAATTGGCGCATTCCTTTCGATCTTGACAGCACTGATCTACGGTGTTTCGCCGATTGATTTAATTATTGACATCATTCCGCTATTTGGTTGGGCTGACGATGTAGCGGTTGTTTCTACGCTCCTCGTTTTGGCATGGCATTTGATCAAGAAACGGAAACGCAAGTTAACGGCAACGATGACAAGGCCCTAAGCCGATTTTAGTTTGGATTACGATTCGTGGATTGCTCGAACTCGTAATCTGATTGTCTAGGATCGGGCCGACCGCACATTCGCAACGACCCAAAAAGCATCATGCCGATCACGAGAATCATATAAATTCCCCAGGGGCCGAGCCTGCCAACTCTTCGCAGTCCCACTTTAGCCTCTTGAACAACTGCACCGGGCCGAAAAGCGATATTTTGCTTCGAACATTCGTGGCATCTTGGCCCAGCCGGACCGATGATGACGCACTTTGTGCAAATCGGCCGCTCGCACCTGCCGCATCGCAGTGCGGTCCTTTCTTTTTTGTGCTTGAAGCAAAACAAGTCATCTTCTGCTTCGGTAACGGCTGAAATTACTTCTTTTAGGTCTGTTCCGCATCGCCCGCAGAATTCGTTTTCCTCCGGATTATCTCTGCCGCAACGAGTGCAAACCATTGGTTCATTTTACCGATGTGATTCAATCCTGGACTCATAATTGCTACAATTTAAGGTTGATGGTTTGCACAGAACAATTTCAAGTATTGCTGTATTACAAGTTCGTGCCAATCGAATGTCCTGGCTCGCTTGCCGAATCTCAGAGGGAACTCTGCGAATCCTTGGGGCTATTGGGTCGAATTCTTGTCGGGGACGAGGGTTTAAACGGAACTGTTTCAGGGACAGAGAAAGCTTGCGATGAATATCGCAATTGGGCTGCAAACGACCCTAACTTTGCCAACATGCCTTTCAAAGTTGACCCGGTCGAAGCACATCAATTCCCAAAGCTTTCAGTCAAAGTTCGCAAGGAAATCGTGACGCTAGGCATGAAACTGAAGATACCTGTTCATGAGCGAACAGGTAAGCACCTTTCCCCGGTCGAGTTTCGTGAAAGAATGCACGATGAAGATGCGATCGTTCTCGATGGGCGAAGCGATTATGAGTTCGATTTAGGGCGCTTCAGAGGCGCAATTCGACCTGACGCTGAAGTCTTTCGCGACTATTCCAAGTGGCTTCGTGAACAGCACATTGATAAAGCGCAGCCAATTTTAACCTATTGCACGGGTGGAATTCGGTGCGAAAAACTAACGGCACTTTTGCTTCAGGAAGGGTATGAAAATGTTTACCAGTTAGATGGCGGCATTGTGAATTACTCGAAAGATCCGGATGCAAAGGGCGAAGATTTTGAGGGGCGATGCTTTGTGTTTGATCAACGGATATCAGTACCGATCAATTTTGTGAACCCAACCGTTGTCAGTCAATGCAGGCAATGTGGCACTCCATCTGAGACTTACGTAAATTGCGCGAACGTAGATTGCAACTTGCTCTATTTCTGCTGTGAAGCCTGTGAAAGGAAGCATGAACGGTGCTGCTCTGAACCATGCAAGGCATCTACGAGAAAGCGCGAAAAGCGAGGGAAACTTCAGAGCATTTCAACCTAATGGAGTGGGTTTTCCATCGCGATTGAACCGATTTTGCTGATTCCCGGTGTATCATGGAGTTCGTGCTTCGATGAAATTTGTTTTGCTGACACACGAAAAGGAAATGGCGAATTCTGCTCGCGAAGGATTTCATCCTTCGGACACGTTTGAGATATTTGCAAGCATTGACTCTGCGCTCGATGCGTGCGCAGATGCAGATCTTCTGTTTGTTGATTTGCTAACAACTCTTGACGAACCGCACAAAATCGGCGGATACGAAGTGTTTGCCCAGCTCAAAATGGCGCATTCCGTAGCTGCCGACACTCCCCTGGTATTGATAGCACCACCCGACGATTACGAATTGGATTTCATGGCAGGATGGCCAGATTTTGTATTTGCCCATCTTAGAAGACCGGTGACTGCCAAGATTTTTCGGAGGGCAAGCACTTGGGTCTAATTTGAAGCGTCCCTTAAAGAGGGCCATGGAAGAGCGAGATTTACTTTCAAAGAGAATCCAGCTGTACTTAGAGCATCTTGGCGCGCGAAGATCGGCACATACAGTTAAATCGTACAGGGGCGATCTAATGCAATTAGCCTTGCATCTAGACGGACATTGGGATTGGAGCTCACAATTGTTGCAATCTTATCTACGTACCTATGGAGGCAATGCAACTACCCGAGCCAGAAAACTGACAGTTCTCAGACAATTTGCGAGGTTTTGCCGCGAACGCGGCTGGCTTGAAAACGACCCGACAGAACTGCTGGAAGCGCCTATTCGCAGAAGGAGATTGCCGAAAGCTCTCAATCAACCTCAAACAGCTCAAATGCTGGATCAAATTGGCGACTTCTCATCAACTCCGTTGCGCGATCATGCGTTACTGGAAATCATGTATTCCACAGGCCTTCGCGCAGCGGAAACGGCTATATTGAACCTAAACCAAATAGATTATCGAGAAGGTTCGATTCGAGTTTTTGGGAAGGGAAACAAGGAGAGAATCGTTCTTTTTGGTAAAACCGCGGAGGCTGCGATCAAAGAATATCAAGCGGCCGAACGCCGTTGCACTGACCCATCACAGCCGCTGTTTACGAATCAACGAGGCGGCAGACTAACCACTCGCTCGATTCAAAACATTATCAAGAAGTGGGCAGTTCAGGCGGGTTTATCTGAAGAAACTTCGCCACATACCTTGCGCCATAGCTTTGCAACACATTTGCTCGACCGTGGTGCCGATCTGAAGACAGTACAACAATTACTGGGACATGAGAGTCTGGCAACAACACAGGTCTATACACATGTCAGCATCGAAAGGCTCAGGGAAGCTGTTGGAAAGGCACATCCGAAGGCGTAACGTGGACGTTGGCAAGTGGTCGGCTAGTGGCCTGCAAATGGTCGGCAAACTGAGAATTGTAGAACTGACAACTGACAACTGACAACTTGCAAGTTACTTGCCGACTAATTCCGATTGAATGGAACCAAAGGCCCAGAATTCGCATTTCTTTCAATGTTGAACTACAATAGGAAGCATCAATGAAAACAATGATATTGGTCGCAGGAGTTGGTCTGGCAGCCGTGTTCGGATTTGCCATTCTTCAACAAAGGGAGCCGAAGGTAATGAAATTTGACGAAGAAGGCGGAATCGCTGGTACCGAGGCCGGTTCGCCCAAGCGAAAGGATAAAGTGATCAAATCTGACGCCGAATGGCAAAAGCTTTTGAAGCCGGAACAGTATCGAATTTTGAGGAAAAAAGGGACGGAAGCGGCCTTTTGCGGTCTGTTCCACGACACAAAAGATGAAGGAACGTATTTTTGTGCTGGATGTAAATTGGAGCTTTTCAAATCCGATGCTAAATTTCATTCTGGTACAGGTTGGCCCAGCTTCTTCCAGCCCGTTTCAGAGAAGAACATTTGGGTAAAGAGCGATTTCAGCTACGGAATGAGCCGCGACGAGGTCATGTGCGCTCGATGCGATGGCCATCTGGGGCACGTTTTTCCTGATGGCCCGAAACCGACAGGAAAGAGATTTTGTATCAATTCCGATAGTTTGACGTTCTTAAAGAAGAAGGAATGATTTTCAGGCCTTTGGAACTGGATTTCAGACCTTTATCCTCTCTCTCAATAGCCCGGCTAAGATCTCTCCCACTTAGTCCGGGTTTTCTAGTTCTAAGATTGTCGCTATTGTCACTAAATGGTCGCTATCGTCGCCGTGTTGACTTTAGTTATCGGAGTTATTTATGTTCAAATCGCAAGATTCTTACCAACGTGAAGCGACACTGGCAACAACTTAGAGACAACCGAGCGACGAATATTCCATCAAATCCCCACTCCCATTCGTCGCAAGATTGATGGAGATTATTCAATCCACACCGCCAATCCTGTTCGCGCGGATCGCAATTTTGATCTTCTTTGCGATCCTGTTTCTTCAATCTGGTTGGGACAAGGTGCGCGACCGAAAAGGGAATTTGGAATGGATGGTTCCTCACTTTGCAAATTCGCCGTTCAAGAAACTGGTGCCTCTTCTTCTGACGATTGTGACAGTCGTTGAGCTTTCAGCAGGCGCGGCGTGCGTAATCGCCCTCTTCTCTGGGGCAACTGCATACCACCTTGTGCCATTTCCCAATACAGCTCATATTTCGAGCTCTCCGCTAATGAACCTCGCGATGTGCGTTGTCAGTCTTGCACTTTTGCAACTGTTTCTAGGACAACGAATCGCCAAGGACTACCCAGGAGCCGCGAGTTTGGCGGGGTACTTTGGCATTGCAATTCTAGGCTTCTGGGTTGCGATGCCTTGGAATGGCCCAAACTTGTAGAATTCAACTAGTTCGATTCAAAAGGAAACCCATGGCAGAACGAGAATTCGAAGAGACGATACAAACCGATTTCAAGTCGAGGCTCGACTACAGCGGGTATCTGCACCTAGACCGAATTCTACATGCGCAAGAGCCGCTCTCGAATCCTGAGCATCACGACGAGATGCTGTTCATCATTCAGCACCAAACATCTGAACTTTGGATGAAATTGGCGGTCCACGAGCTGCGTGCCGCTGTCGAGCATGTCAAAAAAGACGAACTCGAACCTTGCTTCAAAATCCTTTCACGGGTAAAGCAAATTCAAAGAATGCTCTTTGAACAATGGGCAGTTTTGGAGACCCTAACGCCAAGCGAATACAGCCAATTTCGCCACGTTTTGGGGCAGGCGAGTGGTCTGCAATCGTTTCAAAACCGAATGATTGAATTTCTTCTCGGAAACAAAGACGCAAAGTCCGTAAAGGTTTTTCAGCATCAGCCAGAAATCCATTCTGAACTTATGGAAATGTTGAGTACCCCAAGCCTCTACGACGAGTTTCTTAGACTTCTTGCAAGGAGAGGTTTCAATGTTCCGCAATCTTCAATCGAGCGCGATTGGTCGGCACCGTACCAAGAAAGCGAGGAGTTGATTCAAGTCTTCAAGATTATTTATGATAATCCTCGTAAACATTGGGATGCATATGAAATGTGTGAAAAGCTTGTGGATGTTGAAGAGCAGTTCGCATTATGGCGATTTAGGCATGTGAAAACCGTTGAGCGAATCATTGGCTTCAAGAGAGGATCTGGCGGAAGTTCGGGCGTTCCATTTCTTAGGCAAGGGCTCATGATTCGGCTCTTTCCAGAACTTTGGGACGTGAGGACGGAAATCGGCTCGTGAGCCTCGACATCGAAACTCAGGTCGCAAAACTTGGCACTGGGCCGCTAACAGAAGCGGGGCTGCAGGAGCATATTTGGCCCCTCTTTTCAAGAGTCATCGATGGCAGCAGGATGAAAAATGAAATCTATCTGGCCAATCATTCGCTCGGCAGGCCGCTTGACCAGATGGAATTGGATATTCGCGAGGGAATAGACCTCTGGTATTCGCGAATGGACGATTCATGGGAAGTCGACGCTTGGCCTGCTGCAATATTACGGTTTCGCTCTCAGGTTGCTCAGTTAATCGGCCTTTCAGATGTGAGTGCCGTGATTCCAAAGACTTCTGCTGGGCAAGGACTTCGGGCGGTCTTAAATGCCTTGCCAGTAGATACGAGTTCAAGGCCCATACGCATTGTTGCTACTCGCGGCGAGTTCGACAGCATTGACTTTATCCTGAAGACATACGTCAAGAAGGGCAGGGCCAAGATTTCTTGGGTCGAGCCTTCCAGCATCGAGCGGTCCGTGGCATTGTTCGATTCGGGGACAATTCTCGAAGCCATCCAGCTTGGAACGGACTTAGTTGTAGTATCGCAAGTGGTGTTTTCAACCGGGCAGATATTGCCGCATTTGAACCAGATTGTTGAAGCTGCTCATCAAGTTGGGGCGATGTGTTTGGTTGACGCTTATCATGCAGTCGGCGTCATCCCAGTTCAGTTTGAATCGTTATGTGCAGATTTTATGATCGGAGGCTCCTATAAATACACGCGAGGCGGGCCTGGGGCATGCTGGCTTGCAATTCACCCCCGGCATCTGAACACCCCCTTGCGAACTCTGGATACGGGCTGGTTCGCCAAGAAGGACAAGTTTTCCTACAGGCGATCCGACGAGCCGGAACTTGCCGATGGCGGAGATGCCTGGCTCGAATCAACTCCACCTGTGCTCGTAATGTATCAGGCTGCTTCGGGCCTCAAATTGACACTGGCGATTGGGGTCGAGCGGTTGCGCGATTACAATCTATGGCAGCAATCAATACTTCGCGAAGCATTTGAAGAGAATGGAGTACATTGCTTTACCCCTGTTGATTCTGGGGCGTTTGGAGCCTATTCTCTGCTACCCACGACCAACGGGGCGGAATTCTGCAGGTCTCTAAAGGCTGCATGCGTCAATACGGATTCGCGCAATAACTGCGTTCGGTTCGGTCCAGATATTTTAAATTCAGAAGAAGAACTTAGAGAAGCCGCGAGGATCGCAGGAAGAGTAATCGCGAGGTAGGCAATGCCCGAATTTCCCGACGTTACCATATACGTCGAATCGCTTCGCGAATTCGTTCTTGGGCAAAAGCTGAATCGAATTCGTTGCCTGACTCCATTCATCCTTCGATCCGTTTCACCGCCCACTTCCAATTTTAACGGCAAGGATTTACAGGGTGTTGAACGAATGGGTAAGCGGATAGTGCTTGGGTTTGAAGATGAGTTATTCTTGGTCATCCATTTAATGATCTCTGGACGATTGCTTTGGCGAAAACCTGGCGACGGTGGCATGAAACCTGGCGGCAAAATGGGGCAGGCGGCATTTGATTTTGAGAACGGGATGCTGCTCTTCACAGAGGCAAGTTCCCACAAAAAGGCAACGCTTCATGTGGTGCAAGGCGTCGAGAACCTAAAGCAATTTCGGGCGCAAGGAGTCGAGCCTCTCGAATGCACTCTGGAGGAGTTTCGTGAGGCTTTGCTTCGCGAGAATCGAACGATGAAACGCGCCTTGACAAATCCAAAGGCGTTTTCTGGAATTGGAAATGCGTATTCTGATGAAATTCTCCATGCCGCAAGACTTTCGCCAGTTCGCCTTACTCAGGCATTGAGAGCGGAAGAAATTGAGCGGCTCTATTTGGCAACTCAAAGCACGCTGAACAAGTGGACCGCACGCCTAAGGGAAGAGTTCAAAGGTAGATTCCCGGATCGCGGGCAAATCACCGCATTTCGTCCCGATTTCGCAGCACACGGCAAATTCGGAAAGCCATGCCCAGATTGCGGCTTACCGATTCAGCGAATTCAATACGCTGAAAACGAGACCAACTACTGCGCCAAATGCCAGAACGAGGGCAGGGTACTCGCCGATCGGTCGCTCTCTAGGCTATTGAAGGACGATTGGCCGAAAACGATTTGGGAAATGGAGGCGGGGTAGTAAAGGGTCATTGGGTAATTGGGTCGTTGGGTGGAAAGTTGTTGGCAAGTGGTCGGCTGGTGGTCGGCAAGTCGTCGGGAACACAGTTCCAAATGTCCTTAATGTCTCTAGATTCCCCTTTGTCGACTGAACACCGAAAACTGACAACAGGCACCTAATAATCAAAGACCGCGAACAACTTGCCCGCCACCTGCAAACAACTTGCCGAACACTTGCCGACGATTCCAACTCGACATTCCGTATACAATAAAAACTCAATGACCACAGCACTCGCAATTCTCTCGTTGGCATCTTTTCAAAAACCGGCGTTTCCAACTATTACTCCTGAATCGTGCCTCTCCCACATCCGATTTCTAGCAAGCGATTTGTTAGAGGGAAGAGGAACTCCTTCGAGGGGACTCGACTTGGCTGCCGAGTACATTGCTTCCCAGTTCCAATCCATCGGCCTTGCTCCAGTTTCCGAAAAAAGCTATTTCGTCACTTCCGAATTTACTTCTCGAAGAAACAGCATTACTGGCAAGGTGCACAATGTCATCGGCGTTTGGCGCGGCAGCGACCCAAAACTGAAAGACACATACATCCTAGTGACTGCACACTACGACCACCTCGGCAAGCGCGAGGGAGAGGGCGACCAGATTTGGAACGGAGCGAACGATGACGCAAGCGGAACAAGCGGTGTTATAGAAATTGCAAGAGCCTTGAAGTCACTGGGCTTAAAACGGAGCGTCGTCTTTGTTTGCTTTTGGGGCGAAGAGGCTGGTCTACAAGGGTCACGGGCCTATGTCCAGAACCCTTTATTTCCCTTGAAACAGACTATTGCCAACGTTAATTTGGAACAAATCGGGCGAACCGACGACGATGAAGGCCCGCGGGTATCTGAGTTCAATCTAACAGGGTTTGACTACAGCAACTTGGCGTCGTTTTTCAAAACCGCAGCGAAACCGTTCGGCGTCAACGTCACGATGCATCCTAAACTTTCTGCTCCGTATTTTTCCGCAAGCGACAATGCTGCGTTTGCTGCCGCAGGAATTGTTGCTCACACAATCAGCACTGCCTACTCATTTCCCGACTACCACAAGCCTGGCGACGAATGGTCTAAGATTCATCCAGAAAACATGGCGAAAATCGTAAAGTCGGCAGCAGCTGGAATTCGAGATTTGGCGAACAGTGCAAAGGCACCTGAATGGAATCGTACTAATGAAAGGACAAAGCGATTTTATGAGGCTTATGACAAATTGATGGGTATTTCTCCAAAAACGTAGGATATTTCGACTGTTTTCGATTAGACTAAATTCATGAGAGTTCTAATTGCACTTCTAGCAATTTCGATTGTTGGCTACGCGACTCCTCAAAGAAACCCAATGGGCCTGACTGCGCGAATCATGCTGATTTCTGATCCGAGCGTCAAAAAAGAAGTCAAGATTTCAAAAGACCAAGACAAAGCTATCCAGAAACTCATGACGGATGGCGCTGAAGAAATGAAGACCAAGCTGCCAGAGAATTTTGACATGATGAATCCTTTGTCGCATCTTGAGCCTAAGTTATTGCCGATTCTGTCGGAAGAGCAGATGCTTCGCCTCGAAGGAATCTATATGCAAGCGAACACTGGGTTTTCGTTGGCCGATGCTCGAATCGCAGCCCTTGTGAAGCTCACTGATGCTCAAGCGGAACAAGTTGCCGTGGGCACAAAAGCGGCTCAAGACGCACTCATGGAATCCATGACAAGTGGACGAGTATCTAACAATACTCTTAAGGAAATGGCGAAGAAGAGACTGGAAGCTGGCCAGAACCTCTTGAAAGTTCTGGATGAGGCGCAAACAAAGATTTTCAATGATGCTTTAGGGAAGCCGTTCAAGTTTCGGAGCTGAGTTCCGATTTCACCCACGTTAAGAACTCTTCAGGACTTACGTGCTTTTCGAATTTGCGACATTCTCCCCAGTCCGCCCGAATCATTCGAAACGACGGCCTTGGAATGACGCTTCCATACGGCATTACTACGTTCGTATTTTTCAGTCGGCAACAAAGCACTTGACAATCTGCCATACGAGCAATCAACGCAACTCCTGCCTTTAATTCTTGAAGAACGCCCGTCTCACTAAGCTCACCCTCTGGAAAGACGCATACGGTCTTGCCAGCTTGCAGGTATGAAACAGCCTTCTTGATTGCATCGCGATCTGGCTCGCCTCGCTTGACTGGAAAAGCGCAAAACCAACGGATCGCCTTCCCCAAAAACTTCATTTCAAAGAGTTCGCTTTTTGCCATGAAGTAGATTTCTCGCGGGCAAACAAACTGCATGACTACGGGGTCAATGTCGGCAAGATGATTGGCGAGAATCAATAATCCGCCGGATTTTGGAACTCTGTACTTTCCAGTTGCCCGTATCGGTCCAAGGATAAGAAAAATCAGAAATCCAAAGAGTCGGCATATAGGCAAAAGGAGCCGCGTGACCCATGGTTTTTGGAATTCAAGTTCAATGCTCACAATGCTTCAATTACCTTTTGGATCGCTTCTGGATAAGCCAAATGCTCTTCAATCAATACTCTTGCTGCAAGGGTTTCGATCGTGTCGCTCGGCAACACCGGGCAGTGCCTCTGCAAAATAATCTCTCCTTCGTCATATTTGTCAGAGACGAAGTGAACGGTGCAACCGGACTCACTTTCCCCAGCCTCTATGACTGCCTCGTGGACGTGATTCCCGAACATCCCTTTCCCGCCAAATTTGGGAAGGAGCGCGGGGT
>JANNJE010000434.1:0-2074 GCA_031405735.1 Armatimonadota bacterium
ACATCACCTCTGGCGTCGCGCATGTGAACGCCAGTTTCAACAACACCATGATCACCATCACCGATGCGCAGGGCAATGCGATTGCCTGGTCTTCGGCTGGCACGGTGGCGAGCTCTCATTTGGGCTTGATTGGGCAGGCACTAAACTATGGACAACCGTTCGGCGGCGGCGGCGGCGGACCAGTAGCAGGACTGATCACAATGTTGGTCACCAGCAGCACGTTAGCACCCACAGAAAGTGCCGGTAGTGGTGCCGTGCAGGTTGAATCGAGCATCGTGTAACGCTTCGAATTGTACAGGTATTGCTTGTAAAAACCAGAACTGATTGAAGAAGACCTGATATGAAATCTGGTTGCGGACGTTGGCACCGCCGCTGAAAACGAGCCGTTTGGTATCGTGGTGGCTGTAGCCACAATTGTGTTGCCGTTTTTGAACTCGACAATGGCATTGCCGATGCCTGCAATTGTATTCGAGTCAACTACACGCCCTCTGACTGTTGCAGCGGTCGGATCAACCGTAATTGCCGATGTATCAGAGCCGCTTGCCCCGATTCTTGTAGCAGTAATCGTCGAAACCCCACTGCCAGGGGCCGTAAAGGTCGCTGTGCCGATTCCCGTGGGCGAAACAAGCCCGGAATCCGAGCTCCAGGTTACGTCAACATTCAAGAAATTGGCTTGGGCTTGAAGCTGAACCGTACCGCCTGGTCCAACGTTTGCGGTAGAAGGATAAAGGGAAAGTGCACCGCCGCCGCCATTAGTTCCAGTTGTTCCAGTACCGCCTCCTCCGCAACCACTTATGGCTGAAACCCCGATCAGGATTCCAATAACTAGAAAAGCGCAAAAAGCGGTGAGTATGGCTCGCATGAGAATTAAAGGTACCTTACCGTTTGACCGCATGAGAACCCCATTCGGTTCATCCAAGTTGATTAGAATGGAAAGAATCGGGGAAGATTGAGGCCAATTTGAATTCTTTTTGTGTTCCAGATTCGTCAACGCAAACAATTTTGCAATCTGATGACGCAAACTCAGAAATCACTTGGCGACAAGCCCCGCATGGCGTTCCGCCATCTTTTGTTGCAACTATTACCAAGTCAATTTCAATCTTGCCAAAGAGAGCAATTGCCGTGCAAATTGCGCTTCGCTCAGCGCATTGGCAAAGCCCGAACGAAATATTCTCAACATTGCAGCCGCCGACGATATGGATTTCGCCCTTCGCTTGAAAGCCGATTGCCGCACCAACCGCGTATTTGCTGTATTTGCAATATGCGTTTGCTTTTGATTCAACTGCTAATGCAATGGCTTCTTCGATCATGAGAATATTGTGCAAATTCGTCAGAGGATACTTCTAGAAACGGTGGGAGCACCGGGCAGAATTACGTCCGCGACAGCAAACGATCTTCGAATATCTTGCAGGCAAACTTTTGCCCGATGACCAATGTGTTCGTGCCCTTCAATCAGTTCAATATAGTAGCCACTATCTGTCCAGCCGACGACCTTATTTGTATTTTCAAACGAAGAACGCCGAACATTGCACTCGACAACTTGAGCGCGTCTAAATCCCATTTGCTCTCCATCCTGTTGCTCAATTGTGCTTGATGTTATTTCGTATTCTTCATACTCCATATCGAAGTTTGCACGAATATAGATACCTCGTCGCATTTCGTGTTCAAGGTTCTCGACATTCTCGCCATCTGCCCCGATAAGGGCCTCAACGGCCGCAGGGTGGCATTCGACAAAGAATGCATTGCCAGCGTCTCCGATCTTTCGCCACATGTCTCGTTCTATCCACAGCGATACCGTTTCTTTGCTTGGGATTCTGCCTTGGCCAAGGCACATAGGACAAATATCGGAAATCGCTTCGGTGACCGATTCGCCAGTTCGTTTTCGAGTGATTTCGACAAGTCCTAGAGAAGAAACACGTCCAATTCGAGTCCTGGCTCGGTCTCTCGCGAGCTTGTTTGTAAAGTGGTCTAGGACACGTTTCTTATCGTCTACTGATTCCATATCTATAAAATCAATAACGATGATTCCACCCATGTCGCGAAGTCGTAGCTGCCTGCAAACCTCGTCGGCAGC
>JANNJE010000435.1:0-6970 GCA_031405735.1 Armatimonadota bacterium
AACTGCCAACTGCAAACCGCACACCGCTAACTGCCAACCAAACTCTCCGATATAATATCACCCATGCCTGAACGCTATGAGCCCAAAACGTTTGAAGATAAATGGCGTTCCAGGTGGGGTGAAGCAAAGCTCTTTCAAACCCGAGAAGTGCCTGGAAAGCCTAAGTTCTACGGACTTGATTTCTTTCCATACCCAAGCGGCGCAGGATTGAGCGTCGGCCACTGCCGCAATTACATCCCGACAGACGTCATTTGCCGAAAAAAGCTAATGGAGGGATTCAATGTTCTCCATCCGATGGGCTTTGATGCCTTCGGACTACCGGCAGAGAATGAGGCGATTTCTAAAAAAACGCACCCATCGCCGATGGTGAAGTCGTACGGTGAAAACTACAAACGCCAGATGGATTTGGTCGGAATTAGCTACGATTGGAGCCGGTCATTCTTCTCCTCCGACCCTGAATACTACAGATGGACTCAGTGGATTTTTGAGCTGATGTACAAAAAGGGCCTGGCTTATCGTCGCCTTGCAAAGGTCAATTGGTGCCCGATGGACAAGACGGTTCTTGCCGACGAAGAAGTTGAAGGCGGCAACTGCTGGCGATGTGGCACTGCTGTCGAGAAGAAGGACATCCCTCAATGGTTTTTCAAAATCACTGCTTATGCGCAACGGCTGATTGACGATTTGGACACCGTTGATTGGCCCGAAGGGATCAAGAACATGCAGCGCAATTGGATCGGAAGGTCTGAAGGTGTTGAGTTTGATATGAAGGTTGCCTTTGAAAATCGTGATTCGGAGTCCGCGATTCGTGAATTGGCTTCCGACTCGCAAATCCCGACCTCCGATTCAGACGACTTCGTCGTCATCTCCCACGAGCGTGGCCCACATTTTCGAGTCTTCACAACCCGAATTGACACGATTTTCGGGATGACTTTTTGTGTCATCGCTCCAGAGCATCCTTTGGTCGAGACAATACTTGCTACTGTTGATTCCGCTCGAAAGGCGGAAGTTTATTCTTATTGTTCAGCAACAAAGGAGATTAGCGACATTGATCGTCAGGCTACATCCCGTGAGAAATCGGGCGTGTTTACTGGAGCCTATGCCGTCAATCCGGCGAACGGCAAGCACGTCCCCATTTATGTTGCGGACTATGTCTTGATGGGTTATGGCACGGGAGCCATCATGGCGGTTCCGGGGCATGATCAAAGGGATTTTGACTTTGCAAAAAAGTTTGGGATAGAGATCATTCCTGTCATCACAGATTCACTCACTTCACCCAATTCACCGCATCAAGCCTTTGAAGCCAAAGATGGCATCCTAATCAACTCCGGAGAATACGACGGCCTAACAGTTGCCGAAGCCCAAAAGGCGCTTGGCGAATGGATGGAAGGACTCGAAATTGGCGAGAGAATCGTTCGATACAAGCTTCGAGACTGGCTCATTTCGCGACAGCGATACTGGGGTTGCCCGATTCCCGTCGTTCATTCGAAGGACGGTGACCAGAGCTTAGTCCTGGAAGAGGACTTGCCTGTCGAACTGCCTGATGTGGAAAGTTACGAACCCGCGGACGACGGATCCTCTCCGCTTTCCAGGATCCCAGAATTCGTGAACGTTACCGATCCAGATGGAACCCTGGGCCAGCGTGAAACCGACACAATGGGCGGATTCGCTTGTTCAAGTTGGTATTTCCTTCGATTTTGCGACCCAACAAACTCAGAGCACCCATGGGACCCTAGCAAGGCAGAGTATTGGATGCCTGTTGATTGCTACGTTGGGGGAGCGGAACATGCTGTCATGCATTTGCTTTACGCACGCTTTTGGACCAAAGTGCTCTTTGATGAGGGGCTTTTATCGGTGAATGAGCCTTTTCAAAGGCTGATGAATCAAGGGCAAGTGCTCGGATTGACTCCTTATCGAAAACCCCAAGAAGGCGAGAAGTTGCAAGTCGGCGAAGAAGGACTCCTGATTTCCTTTGACGAAGCCGCTGAAATTCAAGCAAAGATTAAATCCGGAGAGTTGGATGGCGACAGCCTATTCTATCGTTGGGCGCGAATGAGCAAATCGAAGGGGAATGTAGTAACTCCCGATGAAATGGTGGATCAATACGGCGCAGACGCTCTGAGAATTTATGAGCTGTTTGTGGCTCCGTTTGAATCTGATGTGCAGTGGTCGAACGAAGGGGTTGCTGGCGCCACTAGATTTCTTAATCGGGTGTTTCGATGGGTTAGCGAAGTTCAGGATTACTACGAACCAAATTGGGAGTCATTTTTGGCAACTGAGGAAATTGTGGGCAAGGGAACGGGCATTCGTCGAGCCGTCCACCGGGCGACCAAGAAAATTTCGGCTGACATAGATCGGTTTGCCTTCAACACGTATGTTTCGGAGATGATGAAATGCCTCAACACCGTCACAGATTCACTCAAGAACGCAGATTGGACGGATCGCGGTTTCATTCTGGCGATGAGTGAAGCGGTGGAAACATTTGTACTGCTTTTAGCTCCCGCAGCCCCGTTTTCCGCTGATGAGCTTTGGGAGAGCATTGGCCGAGTCGGATTCACTTTGAACGTCCATTGGCCCTCACATAGTGAGTCAATTGCCGCTGAAGACACGATTACGGTAGCCGTTCAAGTCAATGGAAAGTTGCGTGACACAATAACTCTTGGGGCGGATGCCACGAATGAGGAAATGGAAGCGATAGCGCTTGCGTCTGAAAAGGTGATAATTCATACATCCGGAAAGCAAATTCAAAAGGTGATTGTGATTCCTGCAAAGCTGGTGAACATCGTTGCACAATAGTTTTAGAGGCATACATTGAGCTCAAATCGCTTTCAGTCTTCCTTTCTCTTCGCTGTTCTTTTGCTTTCCACTCTTGGATGCGGAAGCAAATCGGAAGTGCCCGTAATCGCAACTGGAAGCGAATTTCAAGAAGTATTAGTTAAGGTCGAAAAACTCTCTCGACCTGTCTTTGAAAAGGCTGATTCTGGCATCGTATTGGAAGAGGCAGACAACAAAAATCTCAGGGAGTCCATTCGACTTTTCAAGGGGCTCGTTGCATTTAACCCTGACATTCCAACCCTCTTTCTTGGATTGGGGAAAGCACATCAGCTTTTGGGCGAGAACAAAAGTGCGCTTGAAAATTTTGCTATGGCCGCCCGGGGATTGGGAAACATTTCGGACTTGGCAACGAAGCAAACATTGGCTGAAGTTCAGTATCTTTCAGCGATTTCTTTCGAGCGGCAGAAGCAATATCCAGAGGCAAAAATGGTTGCCGAAAAGGCAACCGAGCTAGTTCCAGAATCTTCGAATTATTGGACAGTTCTTGCATCTACGGAAATGCAGCTAAAGGAGATTGCAGCCTGCAAAAAACATTTGGAGAAGGCACTAAAGCTCGACCCTGCCAATAAACGCGCCCGATACTTGCTCCGAATGATTGAAATTGCTAAGGAAGGCTAATTGTATTTCCTAAAGGGGCTTACTTCGAATCTCTGCCCAACTACGAGGATATTTGTTTGGCGTTGAAGCCGATTTTCGGTAAATGGGAAAAATTCTTTCCACATCTGTCGTCCCAAGCAGAACCCGATGAACTGTTTCAAGTTCGAGTCCAAGTTTGTTATGGCGAAATCGTTCGATTTCGTTGTGATCGCTAGGAGTACGCATTGGAATCACAAAACCGCCCAATTTGGCTAAAGGTGCGCTTAGCTCAAGCTGAACTGAGAGTGGTGCCAAAGCACGCCCAGTTACGACATCGAAATACTCCTTTCGGTAGAACTCCTCAGCTCGAAACTGAACGATTGTAAGATTTGGCAGAGGGGAACTTCGAAGAAAATCAAGCATTTTGGCAGTAGCATCTAGGGCCGTTATAGATAGGTCTGGACGGGCGCAAGCTAATGGCCAAGCTGGAAACCCTGGTCCCGTTCCAATGTCAAGAATCGAAGTACCAAGCGGAATGAATTGTGAGAAAAGTAAAGAATCCAAAAAGTGTCGAATCCAACATTCTTCCTTTGGAATTCGAGTCAGGTTCGCGGTCTTGTTAGCTTCATATAGCTTCTCTTCGAAGGATTCGAAGTCGTCAAGTTGGCGGTCAGAGAGTTCGAGTGCAACCGAATGAGCCTGGTCGCGGAATTCTCCTCGATTCAACGTTGGTGCTCCAATGTTGGCAATGGCGCGTTTGCAAAGCAGTCCAGGTCAAAGTCTGAAAGTTCACCTTTCGTAAGCCGAAAGGAGGCGGGAATCGCAATCATAGCTGCGTTATCCGTACAAAGTTCATTTAGAGCTGGTACGAACGAAATTCCCCTCTTATTGCATGCTTCCCCCAAACTTTGACGCAAACAGAGGTTTGCCGCGACACCTCCAGAAAGGGTGATCGTTTCAATTTCGACTTTTTCCGCAGCGTTCACAGTTCTCTTGACCAATACAGAGACAATTGCGCGTTGGATCGAAGCGGCGGCTGAATTTCTATCAAGGGAACTGCCTTCCACCTCTACAAGTCGCCGCACTGCCGTCTTTAGCCCGCTGAAGCTAAAATCGAATGTGTCTTTGCCTTCAAGTCCCGTTGGAAGGCGATACCGCTCCGAATCGCCTTGCTCCGCAAGTTCGCTAAGTATCCTCCCTCCAGGATACGGAATTCCCAACAACCTTGCGGATTTGTCGAAAGCCTCGCCAGCAGCATCATCAATAGTTTGGCCAATGAGTTGATAGTCCCCGATAGCACGCAACAAAACAAGTTCTGTATGTCCTCCAGAAACAAGGAGCGCAAGATGGGGAAACTTGATTTCGGTTCCTGACGCCAATGGAGAAAGCAAATGTCCTTCTAAGTGATGAATTCCAATGAATGGAGTCGTCAACGAAACTGATAGTGCCTTTGCCGCGGAAACCCCAACGCTGAGGCATCCTATTAACCCTGGACGATTGCAGACCGCTATTGCGGCGATTTCTTGAATAGTCAGCCCCGCTTCAAGAATGGCCTGACTGATAACAGGCCGAATCGTTTCGACATGAGCTCTGGAGGCAACTTCAGGAACCACGCCACCGGTTTTTGCGTGCAAGGCAATTTGGCTGGAAATGACGTTAGAACGAATCTCGCCATTTACAAGTATCGAAGCGGCAGTTTCATCGCAGCTCGTTTCGATTCCCAAAATTGGTTCGTCGAAAACCTGCACTCCGGAAGGAATAAATACTTTCATTTGGCAGGTGATTTCTCGCAATTGCCAGCCAAATCGTAGAGCCACATTACAATCGCGTCTTCTTGATTGTCCGGATAATACTTTTTGCGAACTGCGGCCCTGCAAAATCCAAGTGATTCATAAAGTTTGATTGCCCCTTCGTTGCTCGCACGAACCTCTAGAGTCGCGCAAGTCATCTTTGCGGATTTCGCCTCAGAAAGCAAATGTTCGATCAATTTGCGCCCAAGTCCGAATCTTCTTGTTTCCTTTGAGACGGCTAACGTGGTCACGTGGCATTCATCTACCAGGTTCCAAATTCCGCCATACCCCACTACATCTCCGTTCAAGATCATGACTCGAAATACACTATGTGGATTAGTAAGCTCGTTCCGAAAACTCTGCTCTGACCAAGGCGAGCTATTCCATTCCTTCTCGATGACTTGAATCGCCTCGATGTGAGATTCTAATAGCGGGGCAAAACGAAGCGTTTTCAGGTTCATCGCTAACCGCCCAGATAGGCTTCGCGAACCTTGTCATTTGTCAAAAGGTTTTTGCCTGTATCGCTCAGAACAATTACGCCAGTTTCCAGCACGTATGCTCGATGCGCGACTTCAAGCGCACGGTTCGCATTTTGCTCGACAAGCAAAATGGTGACGCCCTCTTTGTTCAATTCGAGGACGATATTGAAGATTTCAGTGACAAGGTTAGGGGCAAGGCCCAAGCTCGGCTCATCCAAGAGAAGAACTTTTGGGCGCGACATAAGCGCTCGGCCAATTGCAAGCATCTGTTGTTCGCCACCACTCAAGGTGCCCGCATTTTGAGAAATTCTCTCTTGCAGACGAGGAAATCTACGCTTTACGTCGGCTAAATCGTCGGCTATTTTCGAATCGGTCCGAGTGATTGCCCCAAGTTGAAGGTTTTCCAAAACACTCATGTTCGTGAAAATTTTTCTTCCTTCGGGGGATTGGCTAATCCCATTCATGACGATTTCGTGAGCCGGCATGTGATGAATCGGTTTGTCATGAAACGTGATCGAACCTGATTTAGGGCGAAGAAGGCCGCTAATCGTTCGCAAAAGTGTCGTTTTGCCAGCTCCGTTTGATCCGATAATCGAAACGATTTCACCTTCGTCTACCCGAACTTCAACGTCATTTAACGCCTGAATTGCGCCGTAAAATACACTCAGACCTTTAATGCTTAGCATGAGGCATGGTGATACCCGATTTGGCTAGTCAATCGGGGTGAACTCGTTCCATCGGACAGCGGACATGTCTACTTGAGAGCGGGAAATCGGTACGCCCTCGGCCTCAAGTTTGAATCTTTGCTCGCAGCCTAAAAGGGGATCGCGATCAAAGAGGGCGATGGTTCCGTCTTTCTTAACCACCCGCCACCATGGAACTTCTTCGGCTCCAGATTCCAAACTAGCCATCCATTTTCCTGCCAAAAAGCCGCTAACTGGATTCGGCAACGCTTTTCCGAGGTCTCCATACGACGCACATCGGCCAAATGGAATTTGGGAAACGAGCATAGCAAGTTGCCTTAGTCGTTTAGGTTTGTCGGGGCGGTTCATCAAAGCGGAACAGACCAGGCTGCTTGAAGTTGATCATAACTTCTGTTTTTCGCATGTAGGTCACCGTATAAAATGTTATACCGATACTTATCAAACTTCTCAAACGCAGATTCAAAGGTGTCTGATCGGGAGACGGCTGCCGCTGAACCGTGCCAATGGCCAGCACCATCAAACATCACGTTCACGTCCGCTGGTAATTGAAAAGAAGTGTCGGCGAGCCAACGAAAGCCGATTTCTGTTC
>JANNJE010000436.1:0-1885 GCA_031405735.1 Armatimonadota bacterium
CGGATAGCGAGGATCTAATCTGTGCGGACATTGCCAGCACCCCCTCGTCCTTGAACCTGCGGAGCGCCGATTTTTGGCGGATAGTAATAATTTGCTGGACTCAAGACCCTGACTACAGCTTGCGCTGGATCATAAGAAGCAATTTGATCTGGCGTACGGGTGGCGACTTCAACCAAGTCGCCTTCAGAATCAATGTCGTGGCTGACATTTGCCCAGACAGGGCGCTTGTCTGCAGGATTCACCGCCATCATGCGAGTTGCGTTAAGGCTGGCTTCCATCGGTTCAAGGAACGTGGACGGATACAACCCGCCCCAAAGTATCAATACGACCAAAGAACCCGCCATAACGGTTTCCCATGGTTTAAGGTCTTTCAAACGCAAAAGTGCAGGATTAGTAATCGGCCCATAGAACAATTTTTGGAACATCCAAAGCAAATACACTGCTGCGAGAATAACTCCGATTCCCGCAACTGCGGCGTATATGACATTAAGTCCAAACATGTTGGCGTAAGCGGCTTGGAAGAACCCGTACATGGCAAGGAATTCGCCAATGAACCCATTGGTTCCAGGCAAACCGACGCTGGACAGCATCACGATCAAGAAGATTGCTGCGAAAATTGGCATCTGAGCCTTCAATCCGCCATAGTCTTTAAACATTCGAGTGTGAGTTCGCTCGTAGATCAGACCGATGAGCAAGAACAATGCGCCCGTGCTGATGCCGTGGTTCAATTGCTGCATCGCGCCGCCCATGATTCCGTCATTGGTGAGCGAGAAGATTCCAATCAAAACGAATCCCATGTGCGCGACAGAAGAATACGCGACAAGTTTCTTGACATCTGGCTGAACAGCAGCGACAATGGCGCCATAAATGATTCCGATGATTGCCAAAACCGAGATGTAAGGCACCATTTGGGGCAAGACATCGGGAAAGAATGGAAGAACGAACCGCAAGAAGCCGTAAGTCCCCATCTTCAGCAAGACACCAGCAAGGATTACCGAGCCCGCAGTTGGAGCCTCAACGTGTGCATCTGGGAGCCATGTGTGGAACGGAAACGCTGGGCATTTCACCAAAAACGCAATGGCAAACGCCCAAAACAGCCAGGGCTGCAGATATTCAAATTTCGTCCATAGGTCACCGCTTGCCACAAGTCTTTGTATATCAACGATGCTGAAAGACCAAGTTCCGACAGCTTCCTTATGCAGATAGGCGAGCGCAATCATGCCGACAAGCATAAAGATCGAGCCTGCGAATGTGTAGATAAAGAATTTAAGGCCCGAATAGATTCGGCGTTCACCGCCCCAAATTGAAATTAAAAGCCACATCGGAATGAGACTCGCTTCAAAGAACGTGTAAAAAAGGACCATGTCGAGTGCGCAAAACACTCCGAGCATCGCGGTTTGTAAGATCAACATGCTCACCATGTACGCCTTTACACGCTTCGTGATGTAGAAGCTAAACCAGGTTGAAATGAAGCTGAGAAATGTCGTAAGAACCAGGAGCCAAATGCTCACTCCGTCAACGCCAAGCTTGTACGAAATTCCTAGACTTGGAATCCAAGAGCAATTCTCCTCCATCTGAAAGTGAAAAGTGGCACCATTGAATTTCGTCAGAATCCATAGCGAAACGGCAAAGTTCAAAAGCGATGCACCGAGCGCCACCATCCGAACGACCTTGACCTTGTCCTGGGGAATCAAACCTATAAAAATCGCCGCAAGGGCGGGCAGAAAAATGAGAATGCTGAGCAGAGGCAATTGCATCAGACTTTGCCTCCTAACGAATTCGCGATGTAGACAAAGTACAAGACAATCGCTAGACCGCCAAAGAGCATCATGAGTGCATACGACCTTGCGTAGCCGCTTTGTGAAGCTTTGAACAGCCTTCCAAG
>JANNJE010000437.1:0-5784 GCA_031405735.1 Armatimonadota bacterium
GTTCACAGTCCTTCTCCCATCAAGGGAGAAGGTGGAAAAGCGGCGGCTCAAGCCCCTACCTCCGAACCGTAATCACGCCTGGTTGGCCCTCATGGCCCTTGATTGTTAGCCGAATTGGCAAAAGTTGCTTGATCACCCAAACCGTTGTGATCAGCCGCATAGTCAGGCTCTGAACGGAAAAAGTTGTATCGCCTTCGGCAAGGGCGGCGGCAACTACTATCTGGTCTGCCAAAAACGGATCCACCGCTGTATTGGATTCGATGAATTGAAGGCATTGGTCGAAAGCGGCTTGAGCGATGGATTCGATTCTCACTCCCTTCTTGCCCATGGCAGAGGCGCTCCCGAATCCGTTTTCGAACTCTGCCCAAACGGTGACATGTGCTCCAACTTCCCGGCTTTGAGGTGTTACGGAATGGGTTGAAAGTCTAAGATTCCCGTTCTTTGCCAAGTTTTCAAGATGAGATATGCCCCGCTTTGCAACGGCGGATGGAAGCTCGCTCGTGGCTACAACGGCGTTTAGTTGAACTAGGTTCCCTCGATTCGACCAATCCACTCCATTTAGCGCGCTTGGCTCTACTTCAAGCTCAATTTTGCCCTTGGAACCTCTCCCAAAGCCAGCTTCAATTTGTTCAGTGAAGCCATGCAATCCAAACCTTTTTAGTGCCCCTAGCGTCACGAGCTGAAACGAGTCAAACGACAGAATTCCGTTCCCGTAGGTTTCGCCATTTAGGGTCAGCGTTGAATATCCTCCGCTTCGCGCCAAAAGCGGCAATATCGAGCCCAAAATGATGGCAGGGCATTGCGATTCACCGTTGGGAGCATCAAAGTCGTCAGCTTGAATTTTTTGAAGGGGACGAGGATGCCGCGTTGGCAAGAAGCTCAGTTCAGAAGAACCTAAGTTGAATCCGACAGTTTCAGCCGAACAGCTTTTCGCAATGAGCTTTATAACTGTCATGTCCTCTTGACTTAGCCCAGGATGCTTGGTTGCCCCTCGAATGTTAGAAATTCGAAGCGGCTGCTGGGTGAGAGCGGCTAAAACGACTGAGGTCCGTAAGAGTGCGCCCCCGCCTTCACCGTAACTTCCGTCAATGAGAATTGGGGCACTCAAAGCCGCCATCAGAGCTTTGCCTTGAAGATTAGGAACTCAAGCAACTTGAGCACGTAGGCAAACACGATCAGCATGATGCAGGCAAGGGCTATCTCGTGGAATGGAATGCTGGACTGCTTTATTGTGTCCGAAACGTTCCCCGAAGCATTGAAGGTTACTTTGCCCATCATTCTGTCGAGATTGTGAATTGCATTGTCAACAAGATAGATTAGATTCGAGCGTATGAAGAGCCATGCACCCACAAAAACTGCCATCGTAACAGGAAGCATTAACTTGTACTTTTGCTTTTGATGCTCGTTGTAGATTACGCACGACTTGCATCGTTCAAATTTTTGGGCACTTGTCAGCTTGTTGTTGATGGGGATCATCTTTGCCGCAGCGACTGCGTCTTTGGGAATCACCTTGCCTTCCATCGCATCGCGAATGACCGACTCTTCGCACATGCATCCAACTTGCTCTTTCCAACATGTTCTTCTGGAATGGTAGATTGGGCACTTTTCTCGAACGAATTTGCGGCAAAAAGGAAGCTGCCAGCAATTGCCCATGAATACGTTGTTGATTTCCTTTTCTTCTTTTAATCCTTTGCCAAATTTGAGTTGATCGGAACGTGCGCCTTGGCGAATCCGTTCCTTTGCCTTGAGATAAAGGTCAACAGCCAAGCTACAAATTGCAAACAAGCCAAAGACCAGTCCACCGGTCTGAATTGCGCCGAGAGCAGCAAGCCCAGCCGGAGTGGGTTGTGCGCCGCCCATAGCTCCTGGCAGAAATGGAGTGCCAAAGAAAAGCAATGCAGAGCCAAGTATTTGGATGGCTGCAAGAATTTCTTCTCCCCAAAACATGTAGGTTGTCCCCACAAAGAGCGAAACAACCCCGGCGAGCATGATTTTGCCGAAAAGCGCGGTGTTAGCCGTCGCTTGAGCTTCGTTGAAGCCGCCAGATAAATTGATAGAAGCCTGAAATTGGAAAAACAGTATCGCCGTGCTTATGAGAGTGCATACGATTCCTGCCCAGAATAAGAATCGCGCAACGACATCGAGGAGGCCGGCAAATGCTTCTCCTACGGTATCTGTCGGTTTATAACTTGGTTGCTTAGACATTTTCTATTAACGAACGTATTTAACGCTTCACACGTTCGAGGTATTCGTCGGTTCTCGTATCAACTTTTATCCAATCGCCTTCATTTAGGTGATAGGGAACTTGAACCATTGCACCAGTTTCAAGTGTGGCTGGCTTTGTGCTTCCTCCGCTGACGGTATTTCCCTTGAATCCCGGGTCAGTCTGCGAAATTTCTAGTTCGACAAAATTTGGAATTTCGTAACCGAGAACCTCGCCACCTGCGACCAAAGCGATGACTTCCATTTCTTCCTTCAGGTACTTCCCTTGAGACCCGAGCGAAGCCGCGGCAACCGGTTCTTGTTCGAACGAATCCATGTCCATGAGCACAAGTTCTTCGCCCTGCTTGTATAAAAACTGCATGATCCGTTTTTCGACGTGGGCGGGCTCTACTTTTTCACCTGAACGAAAAGTTTTCTCGATCACCTGGCCAGATTTCACTTTTCGAAGCCGGGTGCGGACAAAAGCCCCGCCCTTTCCTGGTTTGACATGCTGAAATTCTATGATGGTCCAAACATCGTCATCCATGTAAAAATGCAGGCCATTTCGAAAGTCACTGGTGTCAATTGCCATAAGTACTATCTCGTTTCGAATTGAATGGTACCCGGCAAGGCGAAAATTGGCAAATTTCAGTTTGAATTGAAGTGCCTGGAACGTTTGCAAGGGCTGTATCGTTATCAAAAACTAGGCCGACGGAACAAGAGCCGCTCGACCAGGAGGCAACTCAATGAAAAAAACTATGACATTTCTCGTACTAGCTGTTTTCGCTTCGGCGATTCTCGTAGGCTGTAGCCAAGAAGAAGGCGACCCTACGGTTTCGACGCCAGCGGTGACAGATACTTCGGCAGGCTCAATGGAAACGAAACCAGGCCAGATCGGTGAATCCGGCGCACCAACGACTCCAACCGACAAGTAGAAGCTCGTACTCAATTCCAGTATTGCCGTTCTCCAGAAATGGGAACGGCAATTCTTCTGTAAACCCGTTGGACTTTTTACAAAAGCGAATAGGCATCCACATCAATCACAACATTTACGCCCTTTACCCGGTCCGCATTCAATAGCTCGCTCACTCGACCTACGACAAAGTCCGGAGGCAATTTGAGAAGAACATGCCATCGCCATTGCTTGTTGATGCGGTCTATCGCGCAATCAACCGGCCCTAAAATTTGAACTCCTTCTGATTCCAGCGGCTTGAGTAAATCGGCAGTCTGGTTCGCCGCTTCTTGCACCTCGCGCAAATTCATTCCCAGATGCAAAATGTTCACGAGCCTGCAAAACGGAGGATAATTGGTGTCGCGCCGCTCCTGCAAAAGCGATTCGTACATTACATAAAATTTGTGCTCCGCCGCGGATTGGATCGCCACATTTTCGGGGTTGAAGGTTTGCAAAACAACCTCGCCAGGCCGACTTCCTCTGCCCGCCCTTCCGGCCACCTGATTCAAGAGCTGAAATGTGCGCTCAGCCGCCCGAAAATCGGGCATGTTCAAGCTAAGGTCGGCAGCAAGAATCCCTACTAGAGTCACTCCCGGAAAATTGAGTCCTTTGGCAACCATCTGAGTTCCAACCAAAATGTCGGTTTCCCCCGCGCCAAATGAGCCCAAAACCGCTTCCAAAGCACCCCGTTTTTGGGTCACATCTCTGTCTAACCGCGCTACCCGAGCTTCTGGAAAGTGCTCTCTCACCGCTTCTTCCACCTTTTCGGTGCCGACACCAAAAGTTCTTACCCGCGATCCTAGGCATTTCGGGCATTTTTCCGGCGGAATCTCTGAATGGCCGCAATGATGGCATCGCAACCTTCGTATCTTCTGGCTGAACGAAAGGGAAACCGAACAGTTCGGACAGAGGAATCTTTCTCCGCAATCGCGGCAAATCAAAAACGGCGCGTAAGACCTCCGGTTTAGGAACAAAATGATCTGCTCTTTACGATCCAAGACTTCAGCCATTTTTTGAACGAGCAAATCCGTAAAAAGCACAGGCGCTCCGTTTCGATAGCCTTCGCCGAGATCAACAATGGTTGTGATTGGAAGCTGTGCCGAAGCCGCCCTTCGAGGAAGGGAAAGCTGCACCAATTTCTCTTGCTCGGCTTCAAAGTTGCTCTCAATGCTCGGGGTCGCCGAACCAAATACGACCGGGCATTTGTGCCGATCTGCCAAAAACTGCGCAAGCCGTTTTGCATGATAGCGAGGAGCCGATTCTTGCTTGTAGCTGCTCTCATGCTCCTCGTCCACGATGATGAAGCCGATGTTTCCAAGCGGGGCGAAGAGTGCGCTTCTTGCTCCCAGAACCACAACGGATTTGCCCTGCTTAACCGACATCCAATTTTCTAATCTCTCGCGAGGAGGAAGTTCGCTGTGAAGAATGGCAACCGACCTGCCAAACCGCTCTCGCAGCAAGTGAACAGCTTGGGATGCCAAGGCGATTTCTGGAACCAAATACAGCACTTGCCGCCCCATCTTAATGGCTTCGGCGGCGGCTCGCATGTAGACTTCGGTCTTTCCGCTCCCTGTTATTCCGAAGAGCAAGAATTTCGTTGATTCTCTTTGTTCTATGGCTTCGACCAAAGCATCTACAGCTATCTTTTGATCGCTGTTCAATTGAGGTGCGGATTGCCCTTTTTTGGATTCAGCAGTTTCAAGTTCCAGTAGCCCTGCTTCTATCAAAGCCTTGATAGTTGCATCCGTCACTCCGCAAAGTCCTTTGATGTCGGAAGTTGTGAGCCTCGCAGATTCGATTTCGCGCAATCTGACAAGTGTCAGGGCTTGTGCGGGCTTCTTCTTTGCTTGGGTGGAAAGGAACTTGTCAATCGCCGTTCCGTCATGGGTCAGACGATAGAAGGCGTTCGGTTTTGTTGCGCCTGAGTCGGCAATTTCAACGGACTTTTCAAGAATTCCTTTGGCTTGCAAAAGCTTTAGCGCCTTGACCATTGCCGATTCCAATTTTCGCGAAGGGGCGACCACAAATGTCCCGCCTTTAGCCTTTATCATCGCCACGATTTCTTTCTGAACTGTGCTCAATTCTGCGATGGTGTGGTCTTTTTCAGTCAGCTTCCAAGTGGTTTGCATCCGGTCCAAAACTCCGGGCGGAAGGGCTGGGGAAAGTGCAACAGAAAGAGGGCAGAGATATTCATCCGAGGTGTATCGGACGAGGTCAACGATTTCTTCTGGGATCGAAACTTCAGGCAAAACAGCTTGCACTGCTCTCAGCTTTTCGATGCTATAACCAAGATCGCTTCCATCGGTCTTTCGGCATGAAATGACGTAGCCGAGGGCTGTCCGATTTCCGAGAGGGGCAAGTACGGCTGTTCCTGGTGCGGCATCATTTTCAAGTTGGTAGGTGTAGGTGGAATCAAGCCCAGCCGTCCGCGAGTCGAACACAACGTCGGCCACCCAAAACTTTATGGCAATCTCTGTCGCGCTCACAGGGAGAGTATACGATTGTGGGATAGGATTCATCCTGTCGAAAGTTACGGCTTAATCACAACGCTCGCAAACGTCTTCTCTGCCACCGCCTGATTCTGCGGAGTGGCCTCATAAGTTGCTACGCATTGCCACATGCGCTTGCCC
>JANNJE010000438.1:0-4677 GCA_031405735.1 Armatimonadota bacterium
GCAGTCAATGCCAAGCTCCATAACGTGGTGCTTGTGGCTGAATGGGACGGGTTGGTTCAGCGGAACTTCAACATTTGTGTTCGCAGGGGATCGGGAAATCAACGAGCCGCCGCCGAACACTGCCACCGGCAAAAATCCGAGCGCGAGGAGACAGATTTTTACGGTTGTATTTGCTCCTGACTTAAAAATCTGTGGCATGACGTTCCATCCCTGGCATTTCTAACTTCTCCAAATCCCTCTGGAAAATTCCCGCTACATTTGACCCGATTTGCTTTTGATTTCGCATGATGAATTCCATGATTACAAAAGCACCGACCTGTCTATCGCCATCATCAAGAACAGCAAAGCCAGATAAACCATTGAATACTTGTAAAGCCCTAAGGCTTGGGGACGTTCTGGAGAGCGGTATAGTTGCGCCGTCCGAACCACCAAAACAGCGTTCAAAAGCAGAGCCGAAACGAGGTAAATCGAACCTACATTGGGTTGGAACATCGGCATGATGCTCACTAATGCAGTCAACAATGTGTAGAGAGCGATCTGAATAACCGTCGCTCGAACGCCGTGAACCACGGGAAGCATGGGTACACCGGCACTTTCATAGTCGTCTTTGATCAAAATTGCCAATGCCCAAAAATGAACGGGCGTCCAAACAAAAATAATCGCAAAAAGCCACCATGCCAAAGGGTTGAGGTAGTTGGTGACCGCCGCATATCCGACCATTGGCGGAAATGCGCCAGCTGCACCGCCGATGACGATGTTGTGCCAAGTTCTGCGCTTCAAAAGCATCGTGTAAACAACCACGTAAAACACGAGTCCAGTTAGCGACATAACTGCTGTAAGCAGGTTGGCGGCTCCCCAAAGGATTGCGAAGCTCGCAATCGCCATCGAACCCGCGAACAGCAAGGCGTTTTTAGAAGTGATGGATTGAGTAACGGTCGGGCGCTTTGCCGTTCGCTTCATCGTTGCGTCAATGTCACGATCAATGACCATGTTTATCGCATTTGCAGCTCCAGCTGAAAGGTATCCACCGATGGCTACTGCAATGAAGAGAATCGTCCCCGGCCAACCGCCCTTTGCAATGAACATTGCAGTCAACGTTGTAAACAATAAAAGGCTGATAACGCGCGGCTTGGTCAGGCTGACGTACGCCTTGACCGTTTCCTTCCAAGTTCGAGTTTGCTCTTCAATCAAATCACGTGCAGTTGCATCGTTTGTTTCAACCCAAGGAACACCTTCGCCAAACGCAAAAACCATGCAAGCTACAAAAGCGAGAAACGTAGCGTCCGCCATCATCAAGTGGATCAATTGAAGTGCGATTGGAGCCTTTAGAGTTATGCTCAAGAGTCCAATCGCCATTTGAGCTACGTAAAGCGACACAAGCCATTGAACAGCTTTTTTGACGTTAGGATCAGGCCGAAGATGGATCATCAATCCACCTAACAATAGTAAATAGAGCCCAATTGCAGTCGCTATTAACGGGTGCAAGGGTTGAAGCCGAACCATCCAATGCGTGTCGGATTGAATTGCAGCACCGAGAACGTCTCCGACTGGTTTCAAAGTATGTCCAAGCGCGGAAACCGCCCCAGAAACTCCCAAAAACATGAGCGAAATGTATGCAAGTGTGACGCCGCCGCCTAAAGGGCCTTGTCCTTTCCATTTGAAAGTCGGAGCGCCGCCAGCCAAAAGTGCGGTTGCCCCAAGTGCTCCCACGAGTACAAATGTGCTGATTACATGGAAAGACAGAACAATCGCGCGAAGCGCGCTGTCATCTCGAACCACTAGCTGGTATTTCACCAAAATCATCCCGATGAGAGCTTCAATGCAAGTCATTGCCACGACAAGGGTTGCCGTTTTCCGAATCTGGGAGCCTTTTGGAAACTGTTGAAAGCATTTGTAGGCAAGCGCGAGCACCAAAGGAAGAACGATGCCGGTTGAAACGCGGTGTGAGAATTCAAAAACTTGCTTGAGTTCGGTAAAAGCTGGAATCAATTCTCCGCCGCACAACGGCCAATGGTCTCCGCACCCGTCCCCTGAATAGGTTGCCCGTAAAAAGGCACCGAACCCAATGACGAGCAGGTTGTAAATCACCAATGCCCATGCAAAACGGGTTAATCCTTTGGATGCCATTCCTTAATTTCCGCTGATTTAGGCTTCTGAAACCACTCGCAAGCTTAACTTTCCCCAGCTAAAAGCGAATGTCGGTATGTTGTTCGGGAGCCTCCCCTTAAATCTACCTCCAGAAGGTCAATTTTTGCATGAAGGAATCTGGGACTTTTGGTTATAGATTGGATACTTTTTCTGCACGTGAATTCATGTAATGCCCCGACATTCACGCCCTTTTGTTTATGAACGTAAACAAAATACTCCAACAAGCCGTTGCCAAAGCAGACATCGGATACTGCAAATCTGTCGGCAAGGCATAAACCGCCAGCAAAACCACAACCCAAAAACAGACATTGGGGACGTAGGTCGGCAAGACCTCGCGCTTCCATCCAGAAGGTGTCCAGACCGAAAACAACGCAGAAAGACGCCATTTTTCTCTTCGGAACACGAACATTCCGACCGTGTAAGGCACAAAAAGGATCGGCGCAAAGACGAACATATCAACCGCAGTCTTGATCGCCAGAGTGCCAATTCCGGTTCCGATACCGAACCAATGTGCCTGATAGCTGTAGAAAATGTCCACCATGACTGCGAGACCGATCCAGACGCATCCTCGAAAAACGGCTTCGCCCCATGGGCTTTCCCCTTTTTCCAAAGTGCCGGTGAGCACCTTTGCAAGTTCTGGAAGGATGCCACCTGCGATGAATCCGGCGATTGCTGCAAATCCGAGCCCCATTGAAGCTTTAAGTGCTTGAAGATCGCGAGCGGCAGCTGTGAAGGAAGGAATCTGATAGTAGGCGGCAACCAACGCAAAAGCCAGCACCCAGACCAAAGCCATCGGCCGCCAGTTTTGCTTCAATCCTTCAAGGGCAGGGGCTAAGATTGATTTGATTGTTTTCCACCCTCAATCGTTTCTAAAATATGAATGTTTGATTCTGGCACCCATCCAGGGTGCATTATTAGGCGGACTTTGCACCCGGAGTCTCTCAAGTTCGACTCCGGGCTATTGGGCTACGATCCCTTCGAGATCTCTTATCATTACCTTCCCACTTTGGTCATCCATCATCACACCAAATCGGATTTCTGTATCACACCCTCTAATGTGGATCACGAATCAACAATCCCGAAGGGATTGAATCTGAATAGCCGGTGGTCGAAGACCCCGGTTTTGTCAAATTTCCACACGTGCGCACCCTGAATGGGCGCTAGATTCTGAGAATGCTTGAGAATCACACTTGTCGAATTGCAAACTGATTTGTGAAGAGCGTTTTGGAAAGGCAATCTACGAAACATTTGCAAGTTCAGCCTTCAAAATATTGATCGAATCAATATTCTCAGGATCAATATCATTTAATGCCGCTAGATACAGCGAAACAAAGTCCCCAAAATAAATGAGGCTCAAACATCTTTCCAAGAGCGTCTCACCTCGAGCAAAAACCCATCGAATGGTTGCCTTATCCCCTACAAGTTGCGTAGTGACTCTTGCTCTGGCTTTCATTTTTGCGGACTCGTGGCCGTCCTGCAAGATCACTAAACTGTATTTTGCGACTCCTTGCTGGTGTGCGAGTACCCATCCAAGAACTTCGTTGTGGTTCATTTCGGGCAACGTGTGCGAATACGTCATGTTCTTGGCATTTTCGTTGATCTGGCCTTTCCATCGGTACGCGGCAACGCCTTGATAATTCCCAAGGCCATAAAGAATTGGGAATGTGCCATGAATCTGTGCGGCAAGCTGTTTGGTCGGGTTGTTTTCAGCCTTGGCATCAACTCCCCATTCCAATGCACATGTTTCCAATAGCGAAAAGCACCTCGCAAATTGCTGATTTGGCAAAAATCCGGCTTGCTCGCACATCGCCAAGACCGGAATCGTAAGATAGCCCAGCGCCGTCCTCGGAGGCTGGCCCGCGGGGATGAGAACGCACGGGCTGCCATCTTGCTTGCACATTTCGGCGAGCTTTCCACCGCTTGTCACACCAACGATATTCGCTCTAGCCTTTTTGGCATCAGCGTAAGCCGACAAGGTCTCTTCTGTGTTCCCTGAATAGCTCGTCGCAAAAACCAGCGTCGTTTCGTTCACGAATCCTGGAAGATGATAGTCGCGATTCACGATCAAAGGAATAGAGCCTTCGGCTTCCATGATGGCTCGAACGACATCACCACCCGCTGCTGACCCGCCCAGCCCAGTCACGACAATTGAACTTGGCTGGAAACCGGAAAGCGAAACGCCAGAAGCTTGAGTGATTTCAAGCGCATGACGGCATTGATCGGAAAATGCGACGGTTAAGTCGTACATCCCTTTCGGGTCATTACGAACTACAAATTCGCGCGAATCCAAAGAATTTATCATTCTTCGGCAAATGGATCGTATTCGTCTGCCGCAGGAGCAGCGCCAACGGCTGCGGTCACAGGTGCGCCTTGTGAACCGCCGCCATCATCGTCTCTTGGCCGGTCTAGCACAACGGGAAATTTAAGACCCTGGCTTTCGGCGTTTGGCCGGAAACAGGCCTCGCCGATGCCCGGGCAAAACGGGATGGCGCGCGACTGCTTCTCGCAAAGGGCATCGACCCCTCAGAT
>JANNJE010000439.1:0-1439 GCA_031405735.1 Armatimonadota bacterium
TTGGCTTGCTGAGAAAGCTATATCCAGCGATAAATGTGATGCCGATAAGCATCACCTTGGTTCCCAAGCCTATGGGTTTCGATTTGTTTCTGTTCAACTGAAGTCTCCAAGTGGAAATAAGGGTGGCAAGAGCCAGGTGCACTTGGGAAAGAAACAGACGGTGCTAGATCTAGACAATGCCCCTGGCGTCAAAAAGCGCAACAGGTAAATTCAAGCCTGTTGCGACTCAAACTCTTGGAGGAGCGCGTCCGAAATCCGGATGGTAGGCAACAATGGGAGGCGAACTATCTCCCGAAAAGTAAATTTGAAATGCCTCGAATAGGGTTGTGCTGACCAGCAGCTCAATGGCTTCGGGCTGATCAAAGACAATAATAAGCGGGGCCGAATGCGTGACGGCTTCGGTGCTCAAGGTGCCTTGAGGGGCTGATCTGATCTCGCATTTGCATTCGCTCGATCTAGCCTTTGTTGAGACTGGTGGACTCTTGCCTTTTGAACCGGCGCAGCATCCGTGCGAAGCTAATTTTGTTGGCTCCTTCTCAGCGTGCATTGAGCAGCTTCCGCCGCACCTGCTTGCGGAGCAGCCTCCGGGTCCATATGCGCTTGCAACCGCCCCCAGCATTACAATGAATGCAAAGACTAACCGCAACCCTATGGATTCGCGCACGATCTTTCTCACTACGTTATATGATAACTCAAATGTGATTCTAAGCGTTCCACTAGCCACTTTCAAAACACCCACGTACTTTTCTGCAGAGTGATTGCTGCGAAACAGCTCGCAAGTTTCGTCGAATACTTCGGCCACTTGTGCTTCGATGGGCACGGAGAGCACGGCATGGCTTTAGTGTACAGTTGTCGTTCCTCACCAGTACTTGTCTTTTGCGGGCGGACGGACCCGCTATTGGGCAAGTTGTGCATGGTTCCAGACGGGGTCGAGGGGCAGCTGGGCGGCGATGGATTGCACTGGTTTCGTCGGAATGTCGAACGCGAATGTGCTGCCTTGCCCGGGGGCGTTCGCGACCGAAATCTCTCCTCCGTGGGCTTCAACTGCAAGCTTGCAAAAAGTCAAGCCCAAACCCGTACTCATGACACGGCCACCCTGACGTGAGGCGACTTGGCCAAACTTGTCGAAGATTCGCGCGAAAGCCTCCTCTGGAATGCCCTCGCCCGTGTCGCTCACTGAGAACACCACTGACTTCTTGTCCTCGCTCGAGTACACCCCTACCGTCACCGTGCCGCACGCCGGCGTGAACTTTATGGCGTTGCCTAGGAGGTTGACAATAGTTCGGCGCAGTTTATCCTCGTCGCCCTCGATGAACGGAAGGTCGGATGCGAACTGGCATTCCAAAGTGAGATCAGCTGCTTCAACGAGTTGCGAAACCTGAACAATCGAACTCGTGACCAGTGCGGCCGCATCAAGCAGCGTGTAGTCAAGCTCCATT